>JAFUKH010000097.1 GCA_017467845.1 Lachnospiraceae bacterium
GAATTATAACTTTGTTACGTTAACAGCCTGAGGTCCCTTTTCTCCGTTAACTACTTCGAATTCAACAGCCTGGCCTTCTTCTAAAGACTTGAAGCCTTCCATGTTTAATCCTGAGTAGTGTACGAATACATCGTTGCCAGCTTCATCAGAAATGAAACCGTAACCCTTCTGGTTGTTAAACCACTTTACTGTACCTTTGTTCATCACAGATACCTCCAAAAAATATATACGCTGTAAGATTCTTACAACAAGACCATAGTACCATAATACTTTAAAAAAGTAAAGCGATTAAGTGAAAAATAAGTATAAATGGGGAGTATAATGTGCATTGACAAAAGGGTACAGGGTGATATAATTTTATATAACCTATCAAATTAGTAGGATAAAAGAAATTAAGCTACGCTTGAGGTAGAATATGACACTGACACAGTTAAAATATGCAATCACCGTTGCAGAAGCAAAATCCATGAATGAGGCAGCAAAGCAGCTATTTATATCGCAGCCCAGCCTATCTTCTGCAATGAAAGAATTGGAAGAGGAAATTGGGGTAGAGGTATTTCGAAGGAGTAATAAAGGCGTTTTTGTTACTCCTGAGGGAGAAGAGTTTGTGGGCTATGCCAGACAGGTTGTAGAACAGTATAAGCTGATTGAGACAAAGTATATTGACAAAGAGAATATCAAAAAGAAGTTTGGCGTATCTACCCAGCATTATACCTTTGCAGTAAACGCTTTTGTGGAAATGGTAAAGCAGTTTGGCATGGATGAGTATGAGTTTGCCATTCATGAGACAAAAACCCATGAAGTTATTGAAGATGTAAAAAACTTTAGAAGTGAAATAGGTATTTTATATATAAATGAGTTTAATCAGAAGGTGCTGAACAAATTGTTTACAGAATACGGCCTTGAGTTCCATCCGATATTAGACTGCCACATCTATGTATATATGTGGAAAGGGCATCCTTTGGCGGAATGTAAAAAGGTTACGTTGGAGGATTTGGAAGATTATCCGTGTTTATCTTTTGAGCAGGGAAACAATAACTCTTTTTATTTTGCAGAGGAAGTGTTAAGCACGTATAATTATAAGCAGTTAATTAAAGCAAATGACAGAGCGACACTTCTGAACCTGATGGTTGGCTTAAATGGCTATACATTGTGTTCCGGTATTATATGTGAAGAATTAAATGGCGCTGATTATTGTGCTGTACGTCTGGACTGCGATGAAATAATGACAATAGGATATCTTTCTCGAAAGGGTGTAGCCATAAGTTCTTTGGGACAGAAATATATTGAGGAATTATCAAAATATAAAGATAAGGCATTGCAATAGGAGGTGCGGAATGAAAATATCGACCAAGGGAAGATATACTTTAAGATTAATGATTGATCTTGCCATGAATGATGAGGGGAATCCTATTCGTGTGAAGGATGTAGCTGAGCGGCAGGGAATATCGGATAAATATCTGGAGCAGATTATAGCAATACTTAATAAAGCGGGTTATGTGAAAAGTGTACGTGGGTCACAGGGAGGATATCTTCTTAAGAAGAAGCCGGAAGAGTATACGGTGGGAATGATTTTACGATTAACAGAGGGAAGTCTTGCGCCTGTATCCTGCGTGGAAGATGTGGAAGAGTGTGACAGACAAAAGGGGTGCATTACATTTCCTTTGTGGAAAAAGATAAGTGATGCGATAAATGGTGTTGTTGATACCGTAACGTTAAAGGATTTGGTAGACTGGCAACGCAATAATGAATAAATAGTAAGATGACTGATTATAGATAAAAACTATAACCAGTCATTTTTTTTATGTATTAGACAATATCCGTCAGTGGTAGTATGATTGCGTCATGAGGAAAACCTACTAAATAAATAGGAAAACTCAGAAAGGAGTTAAAGATTATGAAAAGAAAAACAATTAGTATTATAAGCGCAACATTGGTTACATTGGCACTCACAGCTTGCGGAAATAGTGCAGCACCTACAGATGCTTCCGTAGCAAAGCAGGAAGAAGTGCAGTATGGTAACACACAATATGAGGGATTACAATCTTACACAGAATATGCGGGAGTAGAAGCAGCTGCGGACAGCGAAAACGTTAAGACGATTACTATTGCCTATGGTTATTCAGCATATCCCATTGCCTACACCACCAAGGATGGAGGTGTATCCGGTTATGATATCGAAATGCTGAAAGCAGTGGATGCATTACTTCCGGATTATAAGTTTGAATTTGTACCTTCTGCAGGTGGTGATGATTTATTACTTGGTGTACAGAGTGGCAAGACAAATGGAGCTGTCCGAAACTGGTTCCAGACAGAGGAAAGAAGACAGATATTCACTTTCCCGGAGAAGAATCTGGGTCTCAGTGTTACCGGACTTACTGTAAAGAAGGAGAATATTGATACAATCTATGATTTTGCAACGGTTTCCGAAGCCGGCGGACATTTGGTTCCGGTAGATCCGGGCGATGGACATTACACCGTACTTAAGAAATGGTGCGAGGCAAATCCGGATAAAGCGTGGGATTTTGAAACAGGTCAGTTAACCAATAGTGCAGATGCATATGCATGGGTAGCCGAGGGAAGATACGATGCTTACTTTAGTTTGGAAGTTGGCTTCAATGCCTTGGTTGTAGCAGAAGATGGTTCCGCACATCAATATGCGGATCAGTTAACCTGGACGCCTTGTGCAGCAATTCCTACATACGTTATTTTTAGTGCCAATGATAAAGATGTTGCAGATGCTTTTGACAGTGTCATTGATCAGGTATGGGACAGCGGCTATGCAAGTTATATTCAGGAAAATCTGTACGGCGTAGATTACATTTCATTATACGGAAGAGATGGACTTGGATTTTCACAGTAAAGAATAGGTGGGATGGATATGAGCTTTAATGGAGCAGTTTTTCTTTCGAACTTAATAGAGATTTTATCCTGTCTGGGAACCACATTTCTGGTGATGGTAGCATCCTTGTTCTTCTCGCTTTTACTTGCCACCGTTACCGTAATGGGGAATCTGGGGAAAAACAAAATTTTTCGCAGCATTGCAAGGGGATATATCACACTGATGCGTTGTGTGCCTCCAATCGTTCTGTTGTTCGTGGTATATTACGGAGCACCCCATCTGGTGAAAGGCGCATTTGGAGTAGATATCAATCAGCTGGATGCCATCTATTTTGCCATATTCGCCTTAAGTTTGCTCCATGGAGCCAGTATCTCAGAACTGATGAGGGGGGCTTATGAATCCGTTGAGAAGGGACAGAGAGAAGCTGCAGTCAGTATCGGATTATCATCCTTTCAGGCATTTTACAGAATCATTTTTCCGCAGGCACTGGTAACCGCTTTGCCAACTCTGGGAAATACCATAGTAGGCCTCTTGAAGGACGGAGCCCTTGCCTATTCCATCGGTGTTGTAGATATCACCGGGCAGGCCAGTTACTTGATATCCATGAATCTGGGAGGATATGTGCTGGAGACATATCTGGCACTTGCACTGATTTACTGGATATTATCCCTGGTTGTTCAGAAGAGCTTTGGATTTTTAGAAACAAGATTAAAGAAAGGATAGGTGAGAGGTTATGACATGGAATGTGCCTTTTATGTATGAGACATTTTTGAATACATGGAAAGCGGTACCCACTACGCTAAAGCTTACATTTATCCCATTTCTGATCAGTGTACCATTTGCTTTTCTTTTGGCAATGGCCCAGATAAAGAAAGTAAGATTCTGGAGCAGATTCGCTCAAGGATATGTATCCTTTGTCAGAGGAATACCGGTAGTAGTATTAGTACTCTTATTTTACAATACCCTGCCGGGACAGCTTGCAGCGATTTTCAAGTTCTTTGGTAGCAGCTTTAATGTATACAGGCAGGTGCCGGGAATCACCTATGCGTACTTTATTTTTTCCCTTACTGCCATAGCAGCCTTGACGGAAATCTTTCGAGCTGCGTTATCAGCAGTGGATAAGGGGCAGCTGGAAGCGGCATATGCAATCGGATTAAATGCGCCGCAGGCTTACGTAAGAATTATTTTTCCACAGGCAATCGCAGTGGCGTGGCCGAATCTGTGTAATCTACTGATTATGCTGGTAAAGAATACATCTCTGGCTTTTATGATGACGGTAAAGGATATTACACAGACCGCCAAGCTGGGAGCAGCACTTAACTACTGTTATGCAGAGGCTTACACCGTGATTTTAATAATTTATGTTATTATTTGTCTTATTCTGGAACAGATATTCAGAAGGACAGAGCGTTATTTAAACAGACATTTAGTGAAATAAAAAGATTGAATTTAAAAGGAGATTAGAGATTATGAGCACAAGAAGAGAATTAGTATTAAAGGCATTTCACAATGAGAAAACAGAGAGAGTACCGGTTGGATTTTGGTTCCACTTCCTTGAAGGAGACGAGTTTAATGTAGGTCTTAAGAATCCGGAGCTTCTGCAGAAGAATCTTGCAGGACATAAAAAATTTGCAGAGGACTTTGATCCTGATTTTGTAAAGATTATGACAGATGGTTTCTTTTTCCTTCCATTTGATTTCTCTGCTATCAATACTGTAGAGGATTTGAAAAATTTAAAACCGATCACGGGGGACCATCCGTTCTTTGCAAAAAATGTGGAGCTGGTACAGGGTGTGCGCAAGATTTTCGGAGATGACAGATTATTATTTTTCAATGTATTTTCACCATTTAATCATCTTCTGTTTGGACTTGGAAATGGTTTTACCGGTTTACCGAAGCTTGTTTCCTTCCTGGAGCAGGATGCGTCCGCAGTTGCAGCAGCACTTAATACTATTGCAGAGAGTATCACAGAGCTAATCGGAGAGGTTGTAAAACCGGGGCTGGCAGATGGTATTTATCTCAGCGTCAATAATCCGAACCGTAAGATTCCTGCTCAGATTTACAGTACATATATTGCACCAAGTGAAAGAAAGATTTTAGAGGCTGCAAATAAGCTGGCACAGGATAATATTCTTCACATCTGCGGATATGCGGGCAATAAGAATATCCTTTCCGTATACAGAGACTATCCGGTAAGCGTAGTGAACTGGGCTGTTCATGCAGAGGATTTGGGCTTTAAGGACGGTAAAGAGTACTTCGGCGGCAAGGCTGTTATCGGTGGTTTTGACAATGTAAAAGAAGGACTCTTATATTCCGGAACCAAGGAAGAAATTGAGAAGTATGTGGAAGAGCTGCTTGCAGATGCAGGAAAAGAGGGCGTTATCATCGGCGCAGATTGCACGGTTCCAAGTGATATCGCTATCGAGAGACTGAAATGGGTAAGAGATAAAGCAGCTAAGTAGAGATTAAGAAGCGAGGTGGAAATATGCTGACAATCAGGGATGTAAGAAAGTCTTTTCAGGAAAATGAAGTATTAAAGGGAGTTTCCATAGAAGTTGAAAAAGGAGATGTAGTGGTTATTTTGGGACCCAGTGGCTCAGGTAAAACAACATTGCTCCGCAGTATTAATTTCCTGGAAAGAGCAGACAGTGGAACTTTGGATTGGGAAGATATCCATCTGGATTTAAAGCATGCGTCCAGAAAGGATGTTGCGCTGATTCGCAAAAAGACAGCTTTTGTATTTCAAAATTATAATCTATTCAAGAATAAGACCGCCCTTGAGAACGTAATGGAAGGACTTACCGTTGCAAGAAAGGTTCCGAAAAAGGAAGCGGAAAAGATTGCAAAAGAAGCTCTTGATAAAGTTGGACTGTCTGAGCGGTATGATTACTATCCCAGTCAGCTTTCCGGTGGACAGCAGCAGCGAGTGGGAATTGCCCGGGCGGTAGCTGTAAATCCGGACATCATCCTCTTTGATGAACCAACCTCCGCATTAGACCCGGAACTAGTGGGAGAGGTTCTTAATGTAATTAAGACTCTTGCAAAGGAAGGCACTACAATGATTGTGGTGACCCATGAGATAAAATTTGCACAGGAAGTAGCAAATAAAGTGGTTTTCATGGATGGAGGATTTGTGGTTGAGGAAGGTTCGGCAAATGAGATTTTCAACCATCCCAAGGAAGAACGTACGCAGCAGTTTTTACGCCGCATTTTGCCGGATTATGATTATGCAATATAACATTTGATTTTTATCCCCTTATTTCCAGTAATTACAATATTCTGGAGATAAGGGGATATTTTATTCTTTCCTTTTGAATATAGTTAAAAGCTATAACAGGCTATAGGGTTTATGTAATTGACTTTTAGATACTGCGGGCATAAAATACAGTAGAAATAATCCTACTAAGTTGATAGGAAAAGTATAAACCGAAAGGATGAGTGGGAATGGATATAGGGTTTATAGTCGAATATATTCCGCTTTATGTGGAAGCTGCCAAGCTGACACTGGGCATCGGACTTATCGGTATTGCACTTTCCCTGATTGTTGGACTACTGATTGCTTTTATTCAATATTTTAAAATACCGATTTTGAGGCAGATGGCGACAGGATATATTGAATTGTCGCGAAATACGCCACTTTTGGTTCAGCTGTTTTTTCTTTATTTTGGATTACCGAAAGTCGGCATCCGCATCAGTTCTGAAGGATGTGCAATTATTGGACTTTGCTTTCTGGGAGGCAGTTACATGGCGGAGGCCTTTCGCAGTGGTATGGAATCCGTTGAGAAGGGGCAGGAAGAATCGGCTTTTGCTTTGGGATTTAGGAAAAGTCAGGTAGTAAGATATGTAATCTTACCACAGGCATTATCCGTTTCTATTCCTGCGTTATGTGCCAATATGATTTTCCTGATTAAAGAGACCTCTGTTTTTAGTGTAGTTGCATTAGCAGATCTGATGTATGTTGCGAAGGATCTGATTGGGCTCTATTACAAAACAGATGAAGCACTACTAATGTTGGTCATCGCCTATTTGATTATACTTCTGCCGATTTCGATTGTGGCAGCAATCTTGGAAAGGAGGATTCGTTATGCAGGATTTGGGAATTAGGGTTTTGTTTTTGGGAAATAATTTCGCCAGACTTCTGCAGGGACTTTGGATAACGATTCGCATCTCATTGATAGCGGTTGCTCTTTCCATTGTATTTGGTGTTTTGTTAGGAATACTGATGACAGTAAAGAATCCTGTTATAAAGGCTATGACCAAGATATATTTGGAATTTATACGAATTATGCCACAGCTTGTACTTCTGTTTCTGGTATTCTTTGGACTGACAAAGTCCTATGGAATTAATCTTTCCGGAGAAACCAGTGCAATCATTGTATTTACGCTCTGGGGAACAGCAGAGATGGGAGATCTTGTGAGAGGTGCTTTAATATCCATACCCAAGCATCAATATGAAAGCGGTGCAGCAATCGGACTTACCAAATGGCAGGTTTACCGCTATGTTATTATTCCGCAGATATTGACAAGACTTGTACCATTGGCAATCAACCTGACAACGCGAATGATTAAGACAACTTCGCTGGTGGCATTAATCGGCGTTGTTGAAGTGCTTAAGGTTGCACAGCAGATTATTGAGGCGAACAGATACACGGTTCCGGATTCCGCGCTGTGGATATATGGAACCATCTTCTTCTTATACTTCTTTGCATGCTGGCCTATTTCACTGGTAGCAAAAAGATTAGAGAAGAAATGGAAAACAACGTAAATAAAGAAGTTCTGATAAAAATGAGGTGAGTCATATGGCGGAGCAACAAGTCATATTGGAAGCAAGAAATATTACGAAAGATTACGGCGGGGGACGAGTATTAGATGGTGTTTCCCTGCAGGTTCATAAGGGCGAGGTTATCGTCCTGATTGGTCCTTCCGGTTGTGGAAAGAGTACATTTCTTAGATGTATGAATGGATTGGAACAAATTCAGTCCGGACAAATTTTATTAGATGGAGAGGTCATAACGGAAGGAAAGACCGATTGGACGAAGGTAAGACAGAAAATCGGTATGGTGTTCCAAAGCTATGAATTATTTCCACATATGAGTGTAATAGACAATCTCGTTTTAGGACCCGTCAAGGTACAGGGGCGAGATAAGAAGGAAGTTACGAAGGAAGCAGAAAAGCTTCTGGAGAGAGTGGGGCTTCTGGATAAAAAGGATGCTTTTCCGAGACAATTGTCCGGAGGACAAAAGCAGCGTGTTGCCATTGTCAGAGCACTGATTCTAAAACCGGAGATACTGCTCTTTGATGAAGTAACTGCAGCGCTTGATCCCGAGATGGTGAGAGAGGTTTTAGATGTAATTCTGGAGCTTGCGGCTGATGGATATACAATGTTAATCGTAACACATGAGATGCAATTTGCAAAAGCAGTTGCAGATAAAATCGTATTTATCGATGGTGGGAAAGTCGTGGAAAGCGGCATACCGGAGAAATTTTTTACCCAGCCAGAAACCGATCGTGCAAGACGGTTTTTGAATACATTTATTTATGCTAAAGGAGGAGAAAAAGCATGAAAAAATTATTATCGTTTCTGTTAACATTTGTTTTAACGTTTGGAGTGCTTACGGGCTGTGGCGGCACAGATGACGCTTCCAATACACAGGCAGTAACAGAAGGAACTACAGAAGTAGCAGGAGAGGATGTTGTATATCGTACTCTGGATGAAATCAAGGAGAGCGGAACCGTTAAGATTGGTGTCTTCAGTGACAAGAATCCGTTTGGTTACGTAGATGAAAACGGTGAGTATCAGGGATATGATGTATACTTTGGTAATCGTATCGCTCAGGATCTTGGTGTAGCAGTAGAGTATGTTTCTACAGATGCCGCAAACCGTGTGGAATATCTTAAGAGTGGTAAGGTAGATATTATCCTTGCAAACTTCACAGTGACCGCAGAGAGAGCAGAGTCCGTTGATTTTGCACTTCCATATATGAAGGTGGCACTTGGTGTTGTTTCTCCGGATGCAGCACTTATCACATCACCGGAGCAGTTAAACGGCAAGAAACTCATTGTTACCAAGGGTACCACTGCCGAAACATTTTTCACAGAGAACTATCCGGAAGTTGAGCTTGTAAAGTTTGACCAGTATACAGAAGCATACAATGCTTTATTAGATGGTCGTGGAGATGCATTCTCTACAGATAATACCGAAGTATTAGCCTGGGCTTTATTAAATGAAGGCTTCAGCGTTGGTATTGAGTCCATCGGAAACTTAGATACCATTGCACCGGCAGTATCTAAGGGAAATGAGACCTTGTTAAATTGGATTAATGATGAAATCGTTGCGTTAGCAGAGGAACAGTTCTTCCATGCTGATTACAAGGCAACCTTGGAGCCGGTATATGGCTCAGCAGTTGATATTGACAGCTTAGTAGTAGAGGGCGGCGTTATCGAAGAGGCAGCTTCTGATGAAGCAGTAGCTAATGATGCAGCACCGGCAGAGGTCAAGGGAACCATCACTGTAGCAGCAAGTGCAACCCCTCATGCAGAGATTTTAGAGCAGGCAAAGGCTCTTCTTGCACTGGAAGGTTGGGAGCTTGAAGTAACCGTATTTGATGATTATGTTCAGCCTAACTTAGTAGTAGAAGGCGGCGACCTTGATGCCAATTATTTCCAGCATATTCCTTACCTTAATAACTTCAATGCAGAGCAGGGTACTCATCTTGTAAATGCAGGTGGTATCCACTATGAGCCATTTGGAATTTATCCGGGTACCAAGAGCTCCCTGGATGAGCTGGCTGAGGGCGATACCATTGCAGTTCCTAATGATACTACAAATGAGGCAAGAGCTTTACTTTTATTACAGGCCAATGGTGTAATCACCTTAAAGGAAGGTGCAGGTCTTGAAGCAACTATTAATGATATTGCAGAAAATCCTAAGAACATTGAGATTTTGGAGCTTGAGGCTGCGCAGGTAGCCAGAGTAAAGGATGAGGTTGCTTTTGTTGTATTAAATGGTAATTATGCACTTCAGGCAGGCTTCTCTGTAGCACAGGATTCTATCGCGTATGAGACAGCAGATTCTGAAGCAGCTCAGACATATGTAAATGTAATCGCAGTTAAGGAAGGAAATGAGAACAGCGAAGCAATTCAGGCGTTAGTAAATGTATTAAAGTCTGATGAGATTACACAGTACATCAACGACACCTATGATGGAGCAGTAATTCCATTCAAATAAATACAGGTTGTAAAAGAAAGATATCAGAGATTGTCATATGGGAGAACACTTATGTGACAATCTCTTTTTTTGAAGAAGTGTTCAGTATCAGCTAAGGAGGAGAGAAGCATGGAACCAATTATTCGCGTGGAGAATATCAGTAAGACTTTTCAGGCAAATAATGGACAGGTGGAGGCCGTTAAAAATATCAGCTTTTCTATTGAAAAAGGCGATATTTTTGGAATCATCGGACTATCCGGCGCCGGAAAAAGTACGCTGGTGCGATGTTTAAATTTACTTGAGAAACCAAATGAAGGAAATATCTATATTGACGGAAAGAATCTGATGGAGCTTTCGAATAGGGAGCTGCGCAGGGAACGTCAGGATATTGGTATGATTTTTCAGCATTTTAATCTATTAATGCAGAGAAATGTGCTTGACAATATCTGTTTCCCATTAGAGATAGCGGGAGTTAGCAGAAGAGAAGCAAGGAAGCGTGCACTGGAGCTTCTGGAGATTGTTGGTCTCAGTGAAAAGGCAAAGGCTTATCCGGCACAGCTCTCGGGAGGACAGAAGCAGCGTGTGGCAATTGCCAGGGTCCTGGCGAATAATCCGAAAATCCTGCTTTGCGATGAGGCAACCAGTGCTTTGGATCCGCAGACCACCAAGTCCATACTGAAGCTTCTGAAGGAAATCAATCAAAAATATGACATCACCATCGTTGTTATTACACATGAGATGGCGGTGATTCAGGAAATCTGTTCCAAGGTGGCAGTGCTGGATCATGGAAGTCTGGTGGAGACAGGGACCGTGGAAGAGCTTTTCAGGGCACCAAAGACGGAAGAAGCAAAGAAGCTGATTCTCAACGAGTTTGCCCATATCAAGGAGATGAAAAGCGAGCGCATGATCCGTGTAACATTCAGCGGAAAGTCAGCATTTGAGCCGCTGATTGGGAACGTGATACTGGAATATAAGACCCCTTTGAATATCCTTTATGCAAATACGAAGACAATTAATGGAAATGCAGAAGGGGAGATGATTCTCCAGCTTCCGGAAACGAAGGAAATCGCGGAGAGCATGATTGCATATTTTAAGGAGAAGGAACTTGGTGTTGAGGAGGTGGATGATTATGTTCGATGAAACAATAATAAATATGCTGATTGAAGGAACCTGGGCGACCCTCTATATGACATTGGTATCTACCTTGTTTGGTTATATTGTAGGTCTTCCATTGGGAATCGTCCTTACGATTACGGATAAGGAAGGCATAAAACCTAATGCTGTTGTTTACAAGATACTTGATTTTATTGTTAATCTGACAAGAAGCATCCCTTTCTTAATCTTACTTATCTTAGTGATGCCTCTGACGAAGCTTATTGTGGGAAAAAGCTATGGCTCTACAGCAACTATTGTGCCTTTGACCATAGCAGCAGCGCCATTTATCGGACGTATGGTGGAGTCATCCTTAAAGGAAGTGGACAAGGGTGTCATTGAAGCTGCCCAAAGTATGGGAGCAGGTACCTTTTCTGTTATCCGGAAAGTGCTCCTGGCAGAGGCACGGACTTCCCTTCTGGTTGGCGTGACGATTGCAGTGGGAACCATTCTGGGTTATTCTGCAATGGCAGGTGCCGTCGGCGGTGGCGGACTTGGTGATATCGCCATTCGTTACGGATATCATCGCTATGAAACCGACATAATGATTGTTACAATTGTTATTTTAGTAGTATTGGTCCAGATTCTGCAGGGACTTGGTATGATGCTGTCTAAGAAGCTGGACCGCAGACATACATAATCATAAGCGTTATAGCTTATTCCTATAACACTCTAAAGGATATAGATATTATACAAAAGGAATGAATCATGTTATCTTTATATCATAGTTTTCCGATATGGTTTATTTGAAAAATGACTGTGGATTGCGAAGGAGGAATATAACATGGAGTTAAGCATAGAAACACGATGTCAGCATCTGGCTGATGATAATAGTAAAAAGAACCATTATGGTTCCATCAGTTTTCCCATTTACCAGACTGCAACATTTGCTCATCCGGCAGTAGGAGAAAGCACCGGTTATGATTACAGTCGCTTGCAGAATCCTACAAGAGAGCATCTGGAAAAGGTAGTGGCATCTTTGGAAAAAGGAATTGACGCACTTGGATTTTCCAGTGGAATGGCGGCTATAGCATCGCTTATGGAGATTTTCCGCCCGGGCGACCATTTGATTGTAGATGCGGATCTCTATGGCGGAAGTATTCGTCTTTTCAACAATATCAGTGAAAAGAATGGGGTTGAATTTACCAGTGTAGATTGCCATAAGGAGGATGTGGAGGCGTTCATTACGGATAAGACCAAAGCAGTATTTATCGAAACACCTACTAATCCGATGATGAATGTAACAGATATTGCTGAGTTGGCAAAGGTTACCAAAAAGCACAATATTCTGTTGATTGTGGATAATACCTTCTTATCACCTTATTTTCAGAATCCTCTGGAGCTTGGAGCAGATGTTGTAGTACATAGCGGAACAAAGTTCCTGGGTGGACACAACGATACTATTGCGGGCTTCCTTGTGACGAATGACGAGGCAATAAGTGAGAAGCTTCGCTTTATTATAAAGACTACGGGAGCTGGGCTTGCACCCTTTGACAGTTGGTTGATTTTAAGAGGAATTAAGACCCTTGCGGTACGTATGGAGAGGGCACAGGAAAATGCAATCAAGCTGGCACATTGGCTGGAAGAACAGGAGCTTGTGAAAAAAGTAATTTATCCGGGCCTTCCTTCCCATCCCGGCCACGAGATTATGAAAAAACAGAGCCGAGGCTTTGGAGCAATGCTTACATTTGAGGTGACTTCAAAAGAAGTCGCGTTAAGCATCCTTAAAAACGTAAAAGTGGTTTCGTTTGCGGAGAGTCTTGGCGGAACGGAAACATTGATTACCTATCCGACCACTCAGACTCATGCGGATGTTCCAAAGGATATTCAGCTCAAAAACGGCATAACGGATTGTGTCCTGCGTATGTCTGTAGGAATTGAACATATTGATGACATTATTGCAGATTTAGAGAACGCATTTTCAAACGCAAAGTAAGGAGGAAATCAACATGCCGGAAAGAAATCTTGATTTTGATACAGTGATAGATCGGAAAAATACAAACTGCTTAAAATATGATTTTGCCGTCAGACGGGGAAAGCCGGCAGATGTTCTTCCGCTTTGGGTTGCAGATATGGATTTTCGTATTTCGTCCTATATTCAGGAAGCTCTGGTGAAGCAGGCTACACATGGTATCTATGGGTACAGCGATGCCAAAGAAGAGTATTTTGAAGCAATTAGCAGCTGGATGAAAAAGCATCATGACTGGGAAGTAGAAGAAAAATGGCTGGTGAAGACACCGGGAATCGTTTTTGCACTGGCTATGGCGGTTAAGGCCTATACAGAAAAAGGGGATGCGGTTTTGATTTCCCAGCCGGTTTATTATCCGTTTACCGAAGTGATTAAGGATAATGAAAGAAGGGTAGTGGACAGTACGCTGGTTTTAGGTGAAGATGGGAAGTATCGTATTGACTTTGAGGATTTTGAAGAGAAAATCATTCGAGAAAATGTGAAATTATTCTTCCTGTGTAATCCTCACAATCCTGTGGGAAGGGTGTGGACCAGAGAAGAACTGATTGCGCTGGGAGATATCTGTAAAAAGCATCAGGTGATTGTGGTAAGTGATGAAATTCATGGGGATCTAATCTTTAATGGAGAGCATCAGGTATTCCCTAATGTTAAGGAGGAATTCAAGGAGTTCTCCATTGTTTGTACGGCGCCTAGTAAGACATTTAATATTGCGGGACTGCAGGTTTCGAATATTTTTATCCCTAATAAAGAGCTTCGCGGGAAGTTCAAAAAACAGATTGACGCTGCAGGGTACAGTCAGTTAAATGCAGCCGGTCTTGCAGCATGTGAGGCAGCATACAAGTATGGCGAAGAATGGTATACAGCAATGATTTCTTATGTGAAGAAGAATATTGCGTATGCGAAAGCTTATTTTGAGCAGAACATTCCACAAGTGAAGATGTATGAGCCGGAAGGAACTTATCTTGTGTGGGTTGATTTCAGAGGTCTTTCCTTGTCCGGTGCAGAGCTGGAGAATTTGATTATTAATAAAGCGGGGCTCTGGCTGGACAGCGGAGCTATCTTTGGACCTGCCGGGGAAGGCTTCCAGCGCATTAATGTGGCTTGTCCACGGGCAACGCTTGCAGAAGCTCTGGAAAGGTTGAAAGCAGCCATACTGCAATAGGAATTACCTATAGCAAGTGAAAGTAATAATCAATAGCGTAAGCTATTGACATTGGTCGGAATGACATGTAAAATCAATAACATAAAACATATTAATCCTATCGAGTTAGTGGGGAATTAAAAAGAGTGCGTGGAGGTAGAATATGAGCCAGATCACAGAAAGTGCATTAGAATTGATTGGTGGAACACCATTATTGAAACTGAACAGATATGCAAAGAAGGCAGGAGCACAGGATGTGACCATTCTTGCCAAGTTGGAGTATCTGAATCCGGCAGGTTCCGTAAAGGACAGAATTGCAAAGGCAATGATTGAAGATGCAGAACAGAAAGGTATCCTTAAAGAAGGTGCAACCATCATTGAGCCCACATCAGGCAATACAGGTATTGGTCTTGCAGCAGTTGCTGCGGCAAAGGGATACAGAGCGATTCTCACATTGCCGGAGACAATGAGTGTGGAAAGAAGAAATCTTTTAAAGGCATATGGTGCTGAATTAGTCCTTACAGAAGGTGCAAAGGGTATGAAGGGTGCCATCGCCAAGGCAGAGGAATTGAAAGAATCCATTCAGGGTGCTGTTATTCTTGGTCAGTTCGTTAATCCTGCCAATCCTGCAGTACATAAAGTAACTACAGGTCCTGAAATTTGGGAACAGACGGATGGAAAGGTTGATATCTTTGTGGCAGGTGTAGGCACCGGCGGAACCATTACCGGTGTAGGAGAATATTTGAAGGAGAAAAATCCTAATGTAAAGGTTGTAGCAGTTGAGCCGGCAGGAAGTCCTGTCTTATCAACCGGAACACCCGGAGCGCATAAGATTCAGGGTATTGGAGCAGGCTTTGTACCTGACGTATTAAATACAGGTATTTATGATGAAATCATCACCATCGAGAATGAAGATGCATTTGCTGAGGGTAGAGCTTTTGCTGTAAGCGAAGGAATCCTTGTAGGAATCTCTTCCGGAGCAGCATTAAAGGCCGCAGCTATTTTGGCAAGCAGACCTGAGAATAAGGGGAAAACCATCGTGGCTTTACTTCCTGATTCCGGTGACAGATATTTATCTACACCTTTATTTGGCAATAATTAATATGTGAGGATACCAGAGGTTTTGTTAAAAAAAGTGGCAAAATCTCTGGTTTTTGTAAGTTAGCTGTATCTGGATGGAGTGAATAATGGAGATTACAGTACAAGAATTGAAATTACTGGAAAAAGACAGTTATCAGATTATTGATATCCGAAGTGAAAACGAAGTCTCCCATGGTGTCATTCCGGGTGCTGTTCATTTGTCTGTGGATCATATAGAAAATAATCCGATGATTGATTTTGGAAAGAAGCTGGTTATATGCTGCACCAGAGGGAAATTTAGCGTGGAAGTAGCAGAGTTTCTTTCGGACAAGGGGTACGATGCAGTCAGCCTAGCCGGTGGATATGTGGCATGGCTGCTGGAGCAGTTTCAGGATAAGAAGGAAGAGGAAGTCAGCAAGAAGGTTGAAGAGAGCATCCGGAAGAAATTCCGAAAAAATATCTGGTGCCAGTTTACCAAAGCAATCAATCAGTATGAACTGGTGAAGGAAGGCGACTGCATAGCAGTATGCATATCCGGTGGAAAAGATTCCATGTTGATGGCCAAGTTGTTCCAGGAACTGAAGCTGCATAATAAGTTTCCATTTGATGTTAAATTTCTGGTGATGGATCCGGGATACAGTCCCGCAAATCGGAAGATTATTGAAGAAAACGCGGAGAAACTGAATATTCCGATTACCATCTATGAATCAGATATTTTTGATTCTGTTTATCATGTGGAGAAATCTCCCTGTTATTTGTGTGCGAGAATGAGGAGAGGGCATTTGTACAGTTATGCGAAGGAGATGGGCTGCAATAAAATTGCATTGGGACATCACTATGATGATGTGATTGAGACCATACTTATGGGAATGCTATATGGTGCACAAATTCAGACAATGATGCCAAAGCTTCACAGTACAAATTTTGAAGGCATGGAGCTGATTCGCCCGTTGTATTTGATTCGTGAAGATGATATTAAAGAATGGCGCGATTACAATGGGCTTCATTTTATACAGTGCGCCTGTAAATTTACCGATACCTGCACTACATGTAATAATGAGGAAACGCGTTCTAAGCGTGTGGAAATCAAAGAATTGATCAGTCACTTAAAAGAAACCAATCCTTTTGTGGAAGGGAATATTTTTAAGAGTGTGGAAAATGTCAATTTGGATACGGTGGTTGCGTATAAGCAAAATGGGGAAAAGCACCATTTTCTGGATACGTATGATGTATAACGAAAGGGGGAGCGTATGAAGATTTCAACAAGAGGAAGATATGCAATTGATCTGATGGTGCATTTGGCTCTGTATGATAATGGTGAACCGATCAGTGTGAAAGATATTGCGGAGAGCGAGCAGATTTCCCTCAAGTATCTGGAACAGATAGTTTCCATGCTGCAAAAGGCCGGATTTGTAAAAAGTATCCGTGGAGCACAAGGCGGTTATCGGTTAAAGAGAAATCCGGAAGAGTACTCTGTGGGAGAGATTCTTAGAGTGACGGAAGGGGACCTGGCACCGGTCAGCTGCATCGAAGAAGGAGATGTGGGGTGTGCACATAAGGCGACATGTTCCACAGTAAAAATCTGGAAAGAGCTGAATGCGGCAATCAATGGTGTGGTAGATAACATATCACTGGCAGATTTGGTGGAATGGAACAGAAAATAAAGGGAAGATGCAGTTCTGATAAGTGTGAAATCAGAGCTGTTAATTAATAATATAATATCATACTAAACGAGTAGGATAAGTATGAAAAGGAGGTTAGATGATATGAATAAAGTAATTTATTTAGATAATGCAGCAACAACGAAAGTGTATCCTGAGGTAGTGGAAGCTATGAATCCATATTTTACTCAAATTTATGGGAATCCATCTTCCATTTATTCCTTTGCGGGAGAGGCTACAAAGGCAGTGGCAAAAGCGAGAGAAACATTGGCAGATCTGATTCATGCCAATCCGGAAGAAGTGTACTTCACCGGTGGAGGATCTGAATCTGATAACTGGGCATTAAAAGCAACTGCGGAGGCTTATGCTAATAAAGGAAAGCATATCATTACCACAAAGATTGAGCACCATGCTATTCTTCATACCTGTGATTATCTTGAGAAGAGAGGCTATGAAGTAACTTATCTGGATGTGGATGAATATGGAACCATAAAGCTGGACGAGCTGGAAAAGGCCATTCGCCCGGATACGATTCTCATCTCTGTAATGACTGCAAATAATGAGATTGGAACCATCCAACCGATTGCGGAAATCGGACAAATTGCGAAGGCACATGGAGTATTGTTCCATACCGATGCGGTGCAGGCATTCGGACATATTGAAATCGATGTGGACAAGATGAATATTGATATGCTTAGTGCCAGTGGTCATAAAATAAACGGTCCGAAAGGAATCGGGCTGATGTATATCCGAAAGGGTGTTAAAATTCGTTCCTTCATTCATGGTGGTGCTCAGGAGCGTTCGAGGAGAGCAGGTACCCACAATGTACCGGGTATCGTGGGATTTGCCAAGGCAGCTGAGCTTGCCAAGGCTTCCTTAGGTGACAGAATCGCCTATGAAACAGAGCTGAGAGATTATCTGATTGACAGAGTTCTTAAGGAGATTCCATACAGCAGACTGAATGGCGCGAGAGAAAGCAGACTCCCCAATAATGCGAATTTCTGTTTTCAGTATATTGAAGGAGAGTCCTTATTGATTCTTCTGGACCAGAAGGGAATCTGTGGTTCCAGTGGTTCTGCTTGTACATCCGGTTCTTTGGATCCGTCCCATGTACTTCTGGCTATCGGACTTCCTCATGAAATTGCTCATGGATCCCTTCGTCTCACGCTGTCGGAGGAAACAACAAAGGAAGAAATCGATTTTACAGTGGATGAGCTCAAGAAAATTGTGGAGAGGCTGAGAAGTATGTCTCCGTTATATGAAGATTTTTTGAAAAAAGGAGGAAAGTAATATGTACAGTGAAAAAGTAATGGTTCACTTTAATAATCCCAGAAATGTGGGAGAAATAGAAAATGCCAGTGGTGTAGGTACCGTAGGAAATGCCAAGTGTGGCGATATTATGAGAATGTATCTGGATATTAACGAAGAGGGAATCATCCGGGATGTGAAGTTTAAAACCTTCGGCTGCGGCGCCGCAGTGGCGACCAGTAGCATGGCTACAGAGCTGGTAAAGGGAAAGACGGTGCAGGAAGCTTTGCAGGTGACAAATAAAGCTGTATGTGAGGCTTTGGATGGTCTTCCGCCGGTAAAGGTACATTGCTCCCTTCTGGCAGAAGAGGCGATACATGCTGCACTATGGGATTATGCGGAGAAAAATCACATTGTTATTGAAGGTCTTGAAAAGCCTGTAAATGATATTTCAGAAAAAGAAGATGATGTCAGTGAGACTTATTAGTTATGAAGAAGAGTGGTAAAGTTGTAGTTGGTATGTCCGGTGGAGTGGATTCCTCTGTGGCAGCCTATCTTTTGAAAGAACAAGGGTATGATGTCATCGGGGTAACCATGCAGATATGGCAGGATGAAGCATATGATATGCAGTCTCATAATGGGGGCTGCTGTGGACTAAGTGCTGTGGATGATGCAAGGAGAGTTGCAGAGCAGATTGGGATTCCCTATTATGTGATGAATTTTAAAGCCCCTTTTAAAGAGAAAGTAATTGACTATTTCATCTCTGAATACGAAGCGGGAAGGACGCCGAACCCCTGTATCGCGTGCAACAGATATGTAAAATGGGAGTCACTGCTGCAACGCTCTCTGGAAATTGGGGCGGATTATATAGCTACAGGACACTATGCCAGAATAGAAAAGCTGGACAATGGGCGATATACGATTAGAAAATCTGTAACCGAGGAAAAGGACCAGACCTATGCACTGTACAGTCTGACACAGGAGCAGCTTGCCAGAACCCTGATGCCCATCGGGGAGTATTCGAAAAATGAAGTCAGGGCTATTGCAGAAAAGATTGGATTATCCATTGCATCCAAGCCGGACAGTCAGGATATATGTTTTGTTCCGGATGGAAAGTACGGAGATTTTATTGTCACCAATTCTTCAAAAGCGGTATTGCCGGGGAATTTTGTGGATACCAAAGGGAATATTCTGGGGCGACACAAGGGGATTGTGAATTACACTGTTGGACAGCGCAAGGGACTTGGAATTGCCGCAGGAGAAAGAGTATATGTTGTGGAAATCCGCAGCGAGACAAATGAGGTAGTGCTGGGTGAGGATAGCGAACTCTGGACCCAAAGGGTTATCGCCAAAGATTTTAACTACGTATCCTTGGACAATCTTAGAGACGAAATAAGTGTTACCGCAAAAATACGATACAATCATAGAGGGGCGAAAGCCATCTTAAGAAAAATAGACGATACATGCGTAGAATGTATCTTCGAAGAGCCACAACGTGCTCCGACACCGGGACAGGCTTTGGTCTGCTACCGGAATAATTATGTCGTTGGCGGAGGTACCATTATAAAATCTTCTTGATTTCCATTACATTACGTGGTATTGTTTTGACAGCTGACAAGACAGCTGTTAATGCTGTAATTATTTTGATACGAGGGCGATATTATGGAAAAATTTAAGAAAGTAATGAATGAAATTTTTATTGATGGTCTTAGCGGAATGGCACTTGGTCTGTTCTCTACATTGATTATCGGTACGATTATTTGTCAGATTGGTACGCTAATTGGTGGTACTATCGGTGCATATCTGCTGACGATGGGAAATGTGGCAAAGACCCTGACCGGTGCGGGAATCGGCGTAGGTGCGGCATGTAAGCTTAAAAGTGCACCTCTTACTATGATTGCGGCAGCAGTTTGTGGCATGATTGGGGCATTCCCGTCTGCAATGACCATGGACAGTTTTGGTATCGGTAAGGGTGGCGAACCTTTAGGGGCATTTGTGGCAGCCTTGGCTTGTATTTACATGGGACGTCTGGTGGCAGGCAAGACCAAAGTGGATATTCTGGTTACGCCACTCCTATGCATCACTGTAGGTAGTGTGGTAGGCTTTGTAGTAGGACCTCCGATTACCCGGTTAATGACCTTCCTTGGAGAGATTGTGAACTTTAACGTGGAGCAGCATCCGGTTATCGGCGGTGTCATCGTATCCGTGCTGATGGGTATGATTTTGACCCTTCCTATTAGTTCTGCCGCAATCGGTATTTCTATGGGAATTACCGGGCTGGCAGCAGGTGCTGCTACGGTAGGCTGCTGCTGTAATATGGTGGGCTTTGCAGTGGCAAGCTATCGAGAGAATAAAGTGGGCGGTCTGATTGCTCAGGGTGTAGGAACCTCCATGCTGCAGGTGCCCAATATTGTTAAAAAGCCCATAATCTGGATTCCTGCCATTGTGTCTAGTGCAGTTCTTGGTCCTATTGCGTCCGCAGTGCTTGGTATGGTGAGTACACCTCTCGGCTCCGGAATGGGTTCGGCAGGTTTTGTGGGGCAGATTGCAGCCTATGGAGCAATGGTAGAGAATGGTATGAATGGTGTGGCAGCCTTGGGATTAATCCTTTTGATGCACTTTATTTTACCGGCAGTAATCACACTTGCTGTGTCGGAATTTATGCGAAAAAGGGGATTAATTGCACAAGGAGATATGGCTTTGGATGTGTAAAACAAGGACTTTTTGGTAAAATGTTACAAAAATGTTAAAAATAGATTGAGTAAAAAAGTTGCCTGTGGTAAAATGATTTGGATTTTATCGGAGGTAACTTTTTTTATGGAACCTAAGAAACATAAACGTAAACTGAATCATGTTGTAATTGTAACTTCGGACGCAGTGGATGCCGGTGTGAAGCAGTTCAGATTCAGTCCGTGGGTAGTTCGTATTATTATCGGCGTACTTTGTGTAATTATCGGTGTTCTTCTCGGATATGTATCCTATGAGAAGAAAATCTGGGAAAGCGCAACGCTGAAGATCAGCGAATACCACGATGAGATTGAGGCCTTGGAAGCGGCACTTGTGCAGAAGGAAGAAGATACTACTGCAGAGAAGAATGCACTGCAGGCAGAGATTGATGAATTAAACAACAAAATGGAAATTATGAGTGAGACCATCAACCAGAAGGTAGCGGCGGAGGCTGAGATGGTGGCAAGAATTGAAGCACTTACCATGCCAACCTTATTGCCCTTGTCAGGCTCTGCATCCATCGAGGAGCAGGCAGGAGATGCACCTATGTGTGTATTTACAGCTTCGGAGGGAGCACTGGTAGTTTCTGCTGCGGAGGGTACCGTATTTACATTGGTAGAGGATGCAGATTATGGTTATAATCTGACCATCGACCATGGTAACGGATATCAGACCGTATATCGTAATAAGGGTGAGGCTCTTGTGAAGGTAGGCGATACGGTAAAACAGAATCAGACACTGTTCATTATTGGGGAAGAGAATACCGCACTGGGATATCAGATGCTTAAGGATGGAGTATATGTGAATCCAACAGATATTATGGAAATCAGCGGTTAAGAAAAGAGGTTACAAATGTTTAAAAAGGAAGAGACTTCAGTAATCAAGACAATTCTGGGAAAGGGTTGCGTGGTTGGCGGGGATTTTACCTGTGAGACGGCAGCCAGAATCGATGGAACTGTTGAAGGCAACGTAAAGGTTTCCGGTCAGCTTATTGTAGGTGCCGGAGGGGTGATTCATGGTGATGTGGAAGCTACATCTATCGTAATCGGCGGCGAGATTATCGGTAATGTTATTGCACCGGAGAGAGCAGAGCTGATTACTACGGCAAAGTTAATCGGAGATTTAAAGACCGGTGCTATTGTGATTGATGAGAATGCGATTTTCCAGGGAAAGTGCGATATGAATCAGGAAGAGGCAGACCCGGCCATGAAAGCAAAGAAACGTAAGGGAGCTGCGAAAACTGCAAAGAGATCTGCAAAGGCGGCTTTGGTAGAGGCACTTGCAGAAGTAAAAGAGAGTACGGAAGAAACCGTAGAAAATAGTGAAGAACAAAAAGAGCAGCCATAAGCTGCTCTTTCAATTTACTTATTATTTAATCTTTCTAAAACTAATTCGTAGCCATCGTTACCGTAATTGAGAGAACGATTTACACGGCTGATTGTTGCGGTAGAAGCACCGGTCTTCTCTGCGATATCAAGGTAGGTCTTTCCTTCCTTTAACATGGAGGCTACTTCAAATCGCTGGGATAAAGATAATAGTTCATTCACCGTACATAAATCTTCGAAGAAGTTATAACACTCCTCTTTGTTTTCTAAGCTAAGAATAGCGTCAAATAGGCGATCAACAGCCTCAGTCTTAATTTTTTTATTCATGTTATTTCTTCCCTTTCTTAGATTCTTTTCTCTGGTTACCACTTAAACTCGTTGCAATTTTATCATATTAAAGCAATGAAGTAAAGAGAAAATTTTAAAAACAAAAAAATCTTGTCATGTAGTATTGGATACTATATAATAAATTTAAGTTTTTGGGGGAGGTGCGCTATGACAATAGATGCGGAAAATTTGCTGGATAGTATCATGGAAAGCTTTTCTAGGATTAAGCATATAAAGCCTACAGATATTCCGGACATAGATTTATATATGGATCAGGTAACAACGTTCATGGATGAGAAGCTAAAGCCTTCCACCAGATACCCGGGAGAGGATAAAATCCTGACAAAAACCATGATTAACAACTACACTAAGAATGATTTGATGCCACCGCCGGTGAAGAAGAAATATTCCAAGGAGCATGTGCTTCTTTTGATTTTTATTTATTATTTCAAAGGGGTGCTGTCCATCAATGATATCCATGCGGTACTAAAGCCACTGACAGATAAATACTTCCATAGTGAGGGAGATTTTAATCTGGAGGATGTGTATAATGAAGTATTTGATATGGAACGTTCGGAAGTGGATTCCTTAATGGAGGATGTGAAGAAGAAGTATGCAGAGGCTTGCGGTACCTTTCAGGAGGCACCGGAAGAGGACAGAGACTTTTTGCAGAAGTTTTCGTTTATCTGCATCTTGGGCTATGACGTATATATTAAGAGACTTCTTATTGAAAAGATGATTGATGAGTTCGGTCTGCATGATAAGGATAAGGGGAATAAAGAGAAATGATACTGATGGATCTTCATACCCATACCATTGCCAGTGGTCACGGATATAGTACCTTAAAGGAAAATATCGAAATGGCCCAGGAAAGAGGCCTAAAGGTATTGGGTTTAAGTGAGCACGCACCGGGGATGCCGGGCGGTCCCAATATAATGTTTTTCTGGAATTATAAGTGTATTCCAAGACGGTACGGCGACCTTCGATTGATGTGCGGCGTAGAAGCTAATATTTGCGATTTGGAAGGCGGTCTGGATGTGGATGATTTCACTTTAAGCCGTATGGATTATGTGATTGCCAGTATGCACACACCCTGTCTGAAAAGTGGAAGTGCAGCGGAGAATACCAGAGCTGCAATTGGAGCTATGAACAATTCCTATGTGACTATTCTGGGGCATCCTGATGATTCCCGTTTCCCGCTGGATTATGACCTTCTGGTAAGAGAGGCAGTAAAGGCGAAGGTGGTATTGGAAGTAAATAATTCTTCCCTGCACCCTCTTGCGGCAAGACAGGGAGCCAGAGAGAATATTATTCTTATGCTTCAGAAATGCAAGGAATATGGGGGTCCGATTATTCTTGGTTCTGATGCCCATACCTGTTACGCGATTGGTGATTTTACGGAGGCAGAGGAAGTTCTTGTAGAGTTGAATTTCCCGCGAGAGCTGATTGTGAATGAGTCGTTAGAGAATTTGAGTTTAATTGAAAATAAGAATAATGTCCTGAAATAGTTCAGGAGAAAGAGGATAAAATGAAGGATTGTAATTGCGGTTATTGCATGAGAGGCGAGCTTTTAGAGAAGTTCGGTATTTTTATTTGTGAGTTGGATGTAAGCAGCCTGATTTTATTTAAGGAGCAGAGCAAGCCGGGCAGATGTATCGTAGCTTATAAGGATCATGTCAGCGAAATCGTGGATATCTCTGATGAAGAGAGAAATGCATTTATGGCAGATGTGGCAAGAGCTTCCAGAGCCATTCATGCAGCATTTAAGCCCAATAAAGTAAACTATGGTGCATATGGTGATACCGGTTGTCATCTTCACATGCATCTTTGCCCTAAGTATGAAGGCGGAGATGAGTGGGGCGGAATCTTCCAGATGAATCCCGGCAAGGTGTATTTATCTGACGAAGAATACGCAGAAATGATTGAAAAGATTAAAGCTAATTTATAAAGATAAGTCAAGAAAGGGTTCTGTGACGGTATACCATGTCTTTGGATGACCCTTGAAAAACGTCAGCACTTGGCGAGGTTTTTTCGAGCCTAGTACTGCTACGTTTTTCACGGAGTGAGAACGTGTCTTCCAAGGACATGGTATACCGTCACAGGACCCTTTCTTGCCGTAAAAGGCAGTGACTCTATTTCAGAGTCGCTGCCTTTTCTGCAAAGGTGGTATTCACAAGATCTTCGTACGGAACCTTTTCGGGAAGCTCACCGGCTTCCGCTAAGATGTTTTGTAATAAATCAAAGGCATCCGCAGAGAAGATAAGGTCTGCCTTCCAAGAATCCTGTTCATAGTAACGGCTTACAATTGTGGTAATGGTGGACAGGTCAGTTTCCGCAAACTGAGGTGCAATCACTTCTGCAATTTCTTCCGGAGTATGATTCTGTACATAAGTCATACCCTTCTGGAGAGCATTGGTAAAGGACTGAATTAATGCAGGGTTAGCCTCAATAAAGCTCTTTTTTGCAGAAAATGCAGTATAAGGGACATAACCGGAATCCTTACCCAGGGAGGCAACTACATAGCCGTCTCCTTTTGCTTCTAAAGCAGTAGCGTGAGGCTCAAATTCTACCGTAAAGTCTGCGTCGCCGCCACTGAAGGCAGCTGCAGTGGAACCGAAATCAATACTCTGGTCAATGTTTACATCAGTTTTGGGATCAATTCCCTGCTTTTTCAAAATGTACTCAAAAACCATTTGGGGCATGCCACCGGCTCTGCCACCAAGTACGTTGCTGCCCTTAAGCATATCCCAGGAAAAGCTTTCGATAGGCTCTCTGGAAACTAAGAAGTTGCCTGCACGCTGGGTAAGCTGAGCAAAGTTTACCACATAATCCTCAGCACCTCCGGCATAGGTGTAGATAGTGCTTTCGCTTCCCATAAAGCCGATTTCAGCTTCACCGGTAAGTACGGCAGTCATGGTTTTGTCTGCGCCAAAGCCTGTTACCAATTCTAAGTCAATGCCCTCCTCGGCAAAATATCCTTCCTCAATGGCTACATACATCGGTGCATAAAAGATGCTGTGGGCAACCTCGTTTAAGGTAACCTTGGTCAGATTTTCCGCTGGAGCAGGCTCTTTGCCGCAAGCAAAAAGAAATCCCACGCATATTAGAAGCGCCATGGAAAGAGTAAGTAGTTTTCGTGAAAATCGTTTCATTTCGAAAACCTCCAATTTTTCATGATGCTATATCATATGGGGGATTTCCTCTAAAGGTGTTTATCTCAATTGAATATTTTTTATTGCCCAAAGCTGTAATGCTTTGGCATTGGTGCTAATCTTTTCTAAGGAATCCAAAATACTCTCGAAAGTTGCCTGCTCAGATTTGTCAATGTAACCATCCTCGGAAATGGAAATCAGGGAGGCTCTGAGAGTATCAATGTCTTTCAGAGAACCTAATACCTTAAGTGCCAGACGGTCAAAATCGTCGATGGTTACCTCGTGAACACTGTTTTGTCCGATGGGACATTCTCTTGCGCAATAAGAGTTACAGAGCTCCGGCGTGTTATATGCTTCCGACATTGCTTTTACCTCTTCCGGATAAGGAGCAATGGTGTCTAATTCAATTCTTGCAAGTCTGGTACGATCAATACCAATCAGTTCTGCAGCCTTTTCACGGCTTGAAAAGTCGGGATTGGACTCTCCGGCCTCGCATCGTGCTAAATAATACATGTTATTGGCTGCTTTTGTAGCTTTTTTACTCATGACATCTTTCTCCCCTGCTTGTATAATACAATCAACGCTACTAGTTTAAACCAGTGAAGTGATTTTGTAAAGCCAATCGTTATTGTTAGCTAAGGATTTTTTATAAATCGGTTGAGTAGTAGCTGAAAATTTGTTAGAATGTATTTAATGGTTTTTGTTTAAAAACAAGAGTGGAGGAAAAAGATATGGGTTTAATTGAAGCTGCAAAGGAAACAGTCAGTTCGTTACTTGGAGATCAGTGGCGCGAGTATTTTTATTGTGATTCATTATCAGATGATGTGTTGGTAATCAAGGGGCAGAAGCGTGTTAAGAAGGGTAGTAATACAAAGGGATCTGACAACGTTATTTCCAATGGTTCCATCATTGCTGTAAATGAAGGACAGTGTATGATTATTGTGGATCAGGGAGAGATTATCGAGTTCTGTGCCAATCCCGGTCAGTATATTTATGATACTTCCAGCGAGGCAACCATTTTCTATGGTGAATTAGAAGGTAATATCAAGAGTACTGTGGAAGGTGCAATCAAGAGATTTTCTTTCGGTGGTGATACTGCTAAGGATCAGAGAGTTTACTATTTCAATATCAAAGAGATTAACGGCAACTTATTCGGAACAACCAATCCGGTACCTTTCCGTGTGGTAGATACCAACATTGGTTTGGATGTGGATATTGCCATTCGTTGTAACGGTGAATATACTTTCAAGATTATTGACCCCATTATTTTTTATCGTAATGTGTGTGCAAACGTATCTGACAGATATGAGAAAAGTGACATCACCAGAACGATGAAGGCGGAGCTTTTAACCGCTCTTCAGCCAGCATTTGCAAAGATTTCAGCAGCAGGTGTTCGTTACAGTGCAGTTGCGGCTCATACGACAGAGCTTACCGAAGCTTTAAAGGCTGAGTTATCTGAGAAGTGGAGTAAGCAGCGTGGTATCGAGATGGTATCCTTCGCTATTAACAGTATGAAGGCTTCCGAAGAAGATGAACAGATGATTAAGGATTTACAGAAGACAGCAGTTCTTCGTAATTCCAATATGGCGGCAGCTACTTTGGTAGGTGCACAGGCAGATGCGATGAAGGCAGCGGCATCCAATACCGCTACCGGTCCTATGATGGCATTTGCGAATATGAATATGGCAACTCAGGCAGGCGGTATGAATGCTCAGCAGTTATATGCTATGGGTGGTCAGCAACAGAACGCACAGCCAGCAGATAATAATACAATGGGCTTTGGCGGTGGAATCTTCCAGAAGCCGGCAGCACCTGTTCTTGGTTGGACCTGCATCTGCGGTAAGGGGGATAACCGCGGTAAGTTCTGCGAAGAATGTGGAGCGAAGAAGCCGGAGATGGCAGGCTGGACCTGTACCTGCGGTAAAGAGAATACCGGTAAGTTCTGTCCGGAGTGCGGAGCAAAGAAGCCGGAGGGAGCACCGCTTTACAAATGTGACAAGTGCGGATGGGAGCCGGAAGATCCTAAGAATCCTCCAAAGTTCTGTCCGGAATGTGGCGATGTGTTCGATGAATCAGATGTAAAATAAATTAAGATAAGCAGATGGCGGGGCGTATACTCCGCCATGCTGTGCATAAAAGGTATGAAAAATCTTATGGGCGACGGTAAACAGAAGATTATTGATGAGCTGGCGAGACAGCAGCAGAGATTACAGGCATTTGTGGAATTGTCGGATGATATTTTTTTTGATTATTACTTTGAAGATGATCGGATTGAATTTCTGCGGAAAGAGAATTCTGTCACAGAATATGTGCAGGAGATTCATAACTATTCTCAGGTGATTGGGGAAAAGCATGGGATAAGTAACCTGATGAAGGATGGCCATATTCAGAAGCTGATACGTGAGCCGGAGGCAGAGTTTGAACTTAGGGTATGTGGTTCGGATATGCAGTATCATTGGCTTAGTATTTTGACGAAGGCAATTTACGATGAAGCCGGTAATCCGATTAGTGTAGTTGGGCGGGCTCAGTACATTGATGAGCAGAAGAAGCGAGAGGAGAAGCTGGCTCGGAAATCCAGAGAGGATGCAATGACTGGCTTGTATAATCAGGCCGTTGTTAAGGAGATTATCCATGACAGGATTCGCCTGAATATGACGGTCGCGGAGTCATATCTGGTTATCTGCGATGTTGATAATTTTAAAAATATTAATGATGAGCATGGTCATATGTTTGGCGATGCTGTTTTGGTTTTTTTTGCAGAAGAGTTAAAACGTCTTTTTCCGGAGGAGGTCATCGGGCGAATCGGCGGAGATGAGTTTTTACTCTTAGTAGAGAACCATACCAGAGAAGAGATGGATGATAAGCTTCAGGAGCTGAATAAGAGCCTGAATTCAAGATATAAGGATGCTGACGGAAAGATACAGATTTCTGCAAGTATTGGTGTGGCAGCATTTGATAAAGATGTGAAGGATTATCAGACGCTGTTTAAGTGGGCGGATTATTCCCTGTATCAGGTAAAGAATATGGGAAAAGCCAACTATTACATCAGCAGAGTATTTTCCTACAGTGACCTGCCGGATTCCAGTTATTTATCCAATAAGAAAGATTCGGATGAACGCCATAGGAGTAATGAGCCGCTGGTGCGTAATGAAGAGGCACTGTGTCTGTTCTGCGTAGAGCTTTTGGAGAATGTGAAGGATGTTTCCAGCGCGCTTAAAATGATTTGTGACGGTATCTGCAATTTCTATGATTTGGATGATGTATTCTGCGTAGAGCATTACGGAGAACATAAGAATATTACTTACCAGTGGAATAGTAAGGGTAAGCATGACATTATGGATAAACTGCACAGAACAGGTGTCTATGAGTGGAATGTGCTTTGTGATGTGACGGATGAGGAGGGTGTGAAGATATTTGAAGACATCCAAATGACCGGTGTTGATACCGGGGAAGCCCGGTCCGTTATGATTGTTTTGACAAAGGCGTGGAGTAATTGTCGTTACAGTATTGTTTTTGCCAGCAATCAGAAGCGGGATTTCGCTAAGGAAAGAGCCGCTCTTTTCCGCATCTCCCAGCTGATTTTTACAAGACTTCGTCATTATCATATTGAGCAGATGGAGAAGAATTTACAGGAATACCGTATGAATTTTGACGCTACCACCGGTCTTCCCGCGTATAGCCATTTTGTAAAGCTGGCAGAAGAATACTTTGCAACCTATGGTTTTAAGGATGCTTACTTTACTTATATGGATTTCTCTAATTTCCAATATATCAATGAAATGTACGGATATGAGGCCGGAGATGATATATTGAAATCTTTTGCGGAGTGGCTTAAGAAAGAGCTGCCGGGAGTGATTGATTTCTCGCGCGTGACGTCGGATCATTTTGTAGGCATCTGCCTTGGTGGAGAAGGTAAGGAAATGGTGGATATCATTTATGATGTTACCAATCAGTTCTGTGAGGAAACAAATGCCAAGTATGGACTTGCCAATCTGGTGATTTCCACCGGACTATACAAAATAACCGGGCAGGAGTCAGGCTTGTCGATTATTATGGATTTTGCCAATGAAGCAAGAAAACATGCGAAGGTGCAGAAGGCTTTCAGTCAGGTAGCATTGTATGATAGAAACATTCATGAGCAGAATGAGCAGAAAAAGGCAGTGCTGGCAAGTATGGTCAGTGCGCTGAATAATGAAGAGTTCTATGCGTATCTGCAGCCCAAAATCAGTATTGCCACCGGTAAGATAGTTGGTGCAGAGGCATTGGTACGTTGGATCAGAAAGGATGGAACTATCATTCCACCACTTCATTTTGTAGATATTTTTGAAGGGAACGGATTTATTACCAAGGTGGATTTCTGCGTGCTTGACAGAGTGCTTGTGTATCTTAAGGAAGCGCTACAGACCGGCGAGGAGATTGTTCCGATTTCAGTGAATTTCTCCCGCAGGCATAATGAGTACGAGGAATTTGTACCAAGTATTTTCAGGCATCTGAACAGACATGGAGTGCCGGGAGAGCTTTTGGAGGTAGAGATTACCGAGTCCGTATTTATGTCCAATTTAGAGAAGCTGAATCAGAATATCGAAAAGCTTCATGAGGGCGGAGTTGTGGTGTCGATTGATGACTTCGGCAGCGGATACTCATCCCTGAATGTACTTTCGTCGGTAACGGCAGATGTCATTAAATTGGATAAGGAGTTTTTACATTACATTGACAAGCAGCAGTCTTATGATTTTGTAAAGCATTTAATTGGTCTTATGAAACATATGGGTGCGTCTGTACTTGCCGAGGGTGTGGAAACACAAGTGCAGCTTGATATGCTTAGAGATGCAGGCTGCGATATGGCACAGGGCTACTATTTTGCGAAGCCTATGCCGATTGAAGAATTCCGCAAGTTCCTAAAGGAATTTAACGGAAAATAGTGGAGGCTTAATGAGTATTTACGATACCTTAAATAAAGAACAAAAGGAGGCAGTGGTCCATACAGAAGGACCACTTCTTCTGTTAGCGGGGGCAGGTTCGGGAAAAACCAGGGTTTTAACACACCGAATTGCCTATTTGATTGAAGAGATGGGTGTAAACCCGTGGAATATCATGGCGATTACCTTTACCAATAAGGCGGCTCAGGAGATGAGAGAACGTGTAGATAACATTGTAGGCTTTGGAGCTGATCAGGTATGGGTTTCTACCTTTCACTCCAGCTGTGTGAGAATTTTGCGCCGTCATATTGACAAACTTGGCTATGATACCAATTTCACTATTTATGATACGGACGACCAGAAGACCATTATGAAGGATATCTGTAAGCGTCTGATGATTGATACCAAGCAGTTGAAGGAACGCAGTATCTTAACTGCTATATCTGGTGCCAAGAATGAGTTGGTTTCCCCTCTGGACTACGAGCTTTCCAGTATGGGGGATTTTCAGAAGCGTAAGATCGCAGGAGTTTATAAGGAGTATCAGGCAACACTGAAGAAGAACAACGCCCTGGATTTTGATGATTTGATTATGCTGACGGTGGAGCTTTTAAAAAGTAATCCGGAGATTCGTGGCAGTTATCAGGAAAGATTCCGGTATATCATGGTGGATGAGTATCAGGATACCAATACTGCACAGTTTGAACTTATCCGTCTGTTGGCAGATAAGTATCGTAACTTGTGCGTAGTAGGTGATGATGACCAGTCCATCTATAAGTTCCGCGGTGCAAATATCCGCAATATTCTGGATTTTGAAAAGGTGTATCCTGAGGCGAAGGTGATTAAGCTGGAGCAGAATTACCGCTCTACAGGTAATATTCTGGATGCTGCCAATCGGGTGATTGCCCACAATGTAGGCCGTAAAGAGAAGGCGCTTTGGACCCAGAAGGAAAAGGGCAGCAGAGTACATCTCAGGCAATTTGAGAATGCATTTGAGGAGGCGGATTACATTTCCGCAGATATAAGGAGCAAGGTACGGGAAGGAAAGTGTGAGTATGGTGACTGTGCCATCCTTTATCGTACCAATGCCCAGTCCCGTATGCTGGAAGAGCGTTTTGTTATTGATGGTATTCCCTATCAGGTAATCGGGGGCACCAACTTCTATGCCAGGCAGGAAATTAAAGATATTCTGGCCTACTTAAAGACCATCGATAATGGTAGGGATGATGTGGCGGTAAAACGTATTTTAAATGTTCCTAAGCGTGGTATTGGTGCAGCTACCATTGATAAAGTGCAGGAGTATGCAAGAGAAAGGGATATCAGCTTTTTTGATGCGCTGAAGGAAGCTGATCGGATTACCAGTCTTGGAAGAACGGCAGCAAAGCTAGAGCCCTTTGTGACCATGATTCTGGCGTTTAGAGCTAAGGCTGAATTCTACGGCATTGAGGATATGATTAAAGATGTTGTGGAAATAATCGGTTATGAGGAGTACTTGAAGGGTCTGAATGAGGAGGAGGATAAGACGGAGGACCGTCTTGCCAACATCGGGGAACTTTACAGTAAAGCCTCCGCATATGAGCAGACTCATGACGAGATTTCATTGAGTGAATTCTTAGAGGAAATTGCACTTGTGGCGGATGTAGACAATATGGAAAACAGCGATAATAGGATTCGTCTGATGACCTTCCACAGTGCTAAGGGCTTGGAATTCCCACATGTATATATGTCCGGCATGGAGGATGGTCTTTTCCCGGGATATATGTCCATTACCTGCGGAGACCCTACCGAGATGGAGGAGGAACGCAGACTTGCGTATGTGGGCATTACCAGAGCTATGGAGGATTTGACCCTGACCTATGCTAAGGCGCGCATGCTTCGGGGAGAGACCCAGTACAATCCGGTAAGCCGATTTGTACGCGAGATACCGGCAGAACTGATGGATAATACCCTTCCTAAGAGCAGAAGTTTTGAGCCGGAAAGTATGGGACTTCCTTTTGATTTTAGACCGAAAGCGACGCTGAAGCCAAAGGTGACTGCCCAGCCTGTAAAGCCCTTTATTGCCCAGGGAATCAGCAGCTTAAATCGCGTTGCCGGAATCAGTAAGGGCTTTGATATGGAAAGTGATACCATTCTCGAATACGGAGAAGGCGACAGAGTACGCCATATAAAGTATGGAGAGGGAACAGTACTTGCCATTTCCAGAGAACCCAAGGATTACAAGGTGACGGTAATGTTTGATAATGCGGGTCAGAAAATTATGTATGCTTCTTTTGCAAAATTGAAAAGAGTGTAGTAAAATTCAGACAATTGTGGTATTCTATAGATAAATAAAAACATTGGAGGTAGTCGATATGAAGAAGAAAGAGTGTAATGTACTGTTATGGGTACTTGCTATTATTGGAGCGATTGCAGCAGTAGCAGGAATTGCATATGCAGTGTATCGTTATTTTACTCCTGATTATTTAGAAGACTTTGAGGACGATTTTGAAGTAGATGAGGAAGATTCCTTAGAAGATGATGACGATGATATCTTCGAAGACGAGGGAGATTTCTACTAGAATGAAAAAAGGACAGGTATATGAGGGCGTTGTAGAGCGTGTGGATTTTCCAAACAAGGGTATTGTGAAGGTTGAAGATGAGACATGCGTTGTAAAAAATAGCCTGCCCGGCCAGAAAATTCGTTTTTGTGTTAATAAGGTTAGAAAAGGGAAGGCGGAAGCTCGTCTTTTAGAGGTGATGGAGAAGTCACCTTTAGAGACGGGGACTCCGTGTTCCCATTTTGGAGTGTGTGGAGGATGTACATATTTATCTCTCCCCTATGACACTCAATTGGAAATTAAAGAAAAACAGGTGAAAAAGCTGTTGGACAGTGTGCTTAAAGACGGCACCTATGTATGGGAAGGAATCAAGGGAAGTCCAAAGGAGTATGAGTATCGCAATAAGATGGAGTTCTCCTTCGGGGATGAAGTGAAGGATGGTCCCCTTTCTCTTGGCATGCATAAAAGGGGCAGCTTTTACGATGTGGTACATGTATCTGAATGTAAAATCGTAGATGCGGACTATCGTATAATACTGAATTCTACATTAGAGTATTTTAAGGAGCATGAGACCAGCTTTTATCACAGACTTCGTCATACCGGATTTTTAAGACATCTCCTGGTGCGTAAAGCATCTAAGACCGGAGAAATCTTAGTGGCACTTGTAACCACCAGCCAGCATCCGGATGGTGCGAGTGCGGCAGATGAGCTGGCTTCGAAGAAACTGGTACAGGGATATCTGGATATGCTTCTTTCCCTAGAGAAGGAAGGAAAGTTAAATGGTAAATTCGCAGGAGTCTTACATATTTTGAATGATTCCCTTGCAGATGTGGTGAAGAGTGATTCCACAGAAGTTTTGTATGGACATGATTATTTCTATGAGGAGCTTTTAGGGCTGACCTTTAAGGTGTCAACCTTTTCCTTCTTCCAGACCAATTCCTACAGTGCAGAGGTACTCTATGAGACTGCAAGAGAATATGTGGGAGACCTTGGCGGCAGTGATAAGACCGTATTTGATTTATACAGCGGAACTGGAACCATTGCCCAGCTGATGGCACCGGTAGCAGGTAAGGTTATCGGCGTGGAAATCGTGGAAGAAGCGGTAGAAGCAGCTAAGAAGAATGCTGCACAGAACGGTCTAACCAACTGCGAATTTATTGCAGGTGATGTACTGAAGGTATTGGACGAGGTGGAAGACAAGCCGGATATGATTATCCTTGACCCACCCCGAGATGGTATTCATCCCAAGGCACTTCCAAAGATTATCAGCTACGGAGTAGAGCGTATCGTATATATTTCCTGCAAGCCCACCAGTCTGGTGCGAGATTTGGAGGTATTTTTAGGAAGCGGCTACAAGGTGGAGAAGGCGGTATGCGTGGATCAGTTCCCTTGGACAGCCAATGTAGAAACGGTTTGTTTATTATCGAAAGTGTAGTTTACGCTCGGAAAATACTTTTATAAGATTCGCCCTTGTGATATAATAACCTCATGTATTACGAGGGAAAATATCGGAAAAAAAGAGAAAAAAGGCAGCAACGGGCCCGAAGCAGAAGGATATTCTTTCTGGCATTGATTCTGGTGGTAATCTTTATTGCACTGGGGATGAAGATTCTGGAACTGGAGAAGGAGCTTTTGGCGGTAAATGCTTCCCTTGCCAAGATTCAGTATACATTGAAGGAGTATGAGGAATCAGCAGAAGAAGCACCGGCGGTGGAAACACCTGCTACGATGACGCCGCTTCCTACCCAGACTCCTGCAGCAGAGGTACAAGAGACGGAGTTGCCGGTGGTAACGCAGTCTCCGCAGGAGGCTTCTACGTCACGGAAGGTGTATCTTACATTTGATGACGGACCGTCGGTATATACGGCAGAGATTCTGGATATTTTGGATGAGTATGATGTTAAAGCAACCTTTTTTGTACTTGGAAAGGATGATTCTGCATCTATAGAATTGATTCAGGATATTTATGAGAGGGGACATACAGTGGGTATGCATTCCTACTCCCACAAATATAATGAAATCTATGCTTCCAAGGAAGCTTTTATCGAGGATTACCAGAAGATTTATACCTTCTTAAGGGATAAGGTTGGTGTGGAAAGCTTTTGCTACCGCTTCCCGGGAGGCAGTTCTAACACCATCAGCAGTATTGATATGATGGAGTTTGCCGATTACCTGGAGGAGCAGCGTGTGACCTATTATGATTGGAACATTTCCTCAGGAGATGGTTCTTCTACAGCACTTACAGTGGAGCAGCTGAAAGAGAATGTGCTGAAGGATATGGCTGGCTATAGAACCGCGGTAGTGCTTTTACATGATTCCGGGGATAAGCGTAGCACGGTAGATGCGCTTCCGGAGATTATTGAAGCTATTTTGGCAATGGAGGATACAGAGATTCTTCCGATTGTGGAGGATACTGTTCCGGTGCAACATGTACAGAGATTAAATGAATAACGAATGGAGGATGCAGAGCGCAATGAAGAGAATAATGCTTAAACTGAGCGGTGAAGCTTTAGCCGGTGATAAGAAGACCGGTTTTGATGAAGAGACCGTAAGAGGTGTGGCGCTTCAAGTAAAAAAGATTGTAGATGACGGTATGCAGGTAGGTATCGTGATCGGTGGCGGTAACTTCTGGAGAGGTCGCTCCAGTGAGAATATCGACAGAACAAAGGCAGATCAGATTGGAATGTTGGCAACGATTATGAACTGTATCTATGTTTCTGAGATTTTCCGCAGCGTAGGCATGCAGACCAATATTCTGACTCCTTTTGAGTGCGGTAGCTTTACGAAGCTGTTCTCCAAGGACAGAGCCAATAAGTATTTTGCAAAGGGAATGGTAGTGTTCTTTGCAGGTGGTACAGGACATCCTTATTTCTCTACCGATACCGGAGTGGTGCTTCGTGCCATTGAAGTGGACGCAGAGGCAATTTTACTGGCTAAGTCCATCGATGGTGTATATGATGCAGACCCGAACAAGGATCCCAATGCTAAGAAATACGAAGAGGTATCCATTGATGAAGTGATTGAGAAGAATCTTCAGGTAGTGGATATGACCGCTTCCATTTTGGCCAGAGATAACAAGATGCCTATGTGGGTATTCGATTTAAATGAAGAAAACAGTATTGTAAATACTATGAGTGGTAAGTTTAACGGAACCAAGGTTACCGTATAACAAGGAGGAAATAATAATGGATGCAAGATTACAGGTTTATGATGATAAAATGAAGAAGGCAATTGAATTCTTAGAGTCTGAGTACGCAGGAATTCGTGCAGGACGTGCGAACCCTCATGTACTTGATAAGTTACGTGTAGATTACTACGGAACTCCTACCCCTATTCAGCAGGTTGGTAATGTAACCATTCCGGAAGCAAGAATTATCCAGATTGCGCCTTGGGAGAAATCACTGCTTCGTGAAATCGAGAAGGCAATTCTTACCTCTGATTTAGGAATTAATCCTAATAACGATGGTAGTGTAATCAGACTTATCTTCCCTGAGCTTACTGAGGAACGCAGAAAAGATTTAGCAAAGGACGTTAAGAAGAAAGCAGAGGAGCAGAAGGTTGCAATCCGTAACATCAGACGTGATGCAAACGATGCATTCAAGAAGCTTGGCAAGACAGAGGATGTTTCTGAAGATGAAATCAAGTCATTGGAAGAGCAGGTTCAGAAGATGACCGATAAGTACATCAAGGAAGTTGATGTAGTTATGGAAGAGAAGACAAAGGAAATCATGACTGTTTAATTAGATTTTGAAAGGGGTGTTATGCACCCCTTTTCGGCATATAGGAGCGTTATTATGAATGATTTAAAGATACCTAATCACGTGGCGATTATTCTGGATGGTAACGGCAGATGGGCAAGAGCAAAAGGTCTGCCCAGAAATATGGGGCATGTGGAAGGTGCCAAGACGGTGGAGGTAATCTGCGAGGAAGCATACAAGATGGGGATTCAGTATCTGACTGTTTATGCTTTTTCCACAGAGAATTGGAATCGTCCTAAGGAAGAAGTGGATGCGCTGATGAAGCTTCTTCGTAACTATATGAAGACCTGCTTGAAAACGGCAGAGAAGAATCGGATGTGTGTACGTGTTATTGGTGAGAAATCACGTTTGGATGAGGATATCCGCAACCGTATCGAGGAGCTGGAAGAGGCTACCAAGAATAATGATGGTCTTCATTTTCAGATTGCAATCAACTATGGTGGAAGAGATGAGATTGTCCGCGCGGTCAGAAGGCTGTCCAGGGATGTAAAGGAAGGCAAAGTCTCCGAGGGTGAGATTACAGAACAGCTTTTTGATGATTATCTGGATACTCATGGTATCCCTGCTCCGGATTTACTTATTCGAACCTGTAACGAACAGCGTATATCCAATTTCCTTTTGTGGCAGCTGGCATATACGGAGTTCTATTTTACAGAAGTAGCTTGGCCGGATTTTACTAAGGAAGAGTTAGGAAAGGCTGTAGAAGCATATAATCATAGAAACAGAAAGTTTGGCCTTGTTAAGGAGGAGTAAGGAATGTTTTGGACGAGACTTCTTAGTGGCATTATTTTACTTGTAATAGCGATTGCTTCCATGGCAGTGGGCGGACCTCTTCTTGTGGGAATTCTGCTGGTGATTTCATTGGTAGCCTATCGCGAGCTGACAAAGGCACTACAGGTGAATGTGCAGGAGAAGGGCTTTAATGTACTTGAGATAATCGGTTTTGTGGGAGTCCTGTGCTATTATCTATCTGTGTATTTCGGAGACGGGGACACTGTGCGTCTGATGTGTTTGGTGGGTGTATTCATGGCGGAAATGTTTGCCTATGTGATTCTATTCCCTAAGTATGATTCTAAGCAGGTGGTTCCTGCAGTATTTGCATTTTTATATGCACCGGTGATGCTGTCCTTCGTATATCTTACCAGAGAGCTTTCCTATGGTATTTACATGGTATGGCTGATTCTAATCAGCTCATGGGGATGTGATACCTGTGCCTATGCAGTGGGAATGTTAATTGGTAAAAAGAAGATTTTCCCGGTGCTTAGTCCCAAGAAATCGTTGGAAGGCTGTATCGGCGGTGCTTTAGGAGCGGCACTTATCGGAGGTATTTATGCTTATCTGGTAGTGGATAAGGCGATTGCCACCCAGAACGTAGTGTGGATTATTGCTTTTATCTGTGGCGCGGGTGCCATTATGTCCATGGTGGGAGACTTGGCAGCGTCAGCAATCAAGAGAAACGTGGGAATTAAGGATTATGGGAAGCTGATTCCGGGACATGGCGGTATTATGGACCGCTTTGACAGTATGATTGTGACTGCTCCCATGATATACTTTTTAACAACTCTGATGATTCAACTTTAATTAATATGAGGAAATAGTAATGAAGAAGATTGCAATATTAGGCTCTACCGGTTCCATCGGAACCCAGACTTTGGAGATAGTCAGAGAACAGGCAGGGGAACTGGAGGTTCTTGGTCTGGCAGCCGGAGGTAATGTAGAGCTTATGGAAAGCCAAGTGCGTGAATTTAAGCCGCGCCTTGTATGTATGTGGACAGAGGAAGCCGCAGCAGATTTAAGAACCAGAGTTGCGGATATGGATGTGAAGGTAGTCTGCGGAATGGAAGGCTTACTTGAAATCGCGGTGATGGAAGAGATTTCCGTATTAGTTACTGCCATTGTGGGTATGATTGGTATTAGACCTACCATTGCAGCCATCAAGGCAGGTAAGGATATCGCTCTTGCCAACAAGGAGACTCTTGTATGTGCGGGTCATATCATTATGCCTCTTGCAAAGCAGTATGGTGTGTCTATTTTGCCTGTGGATAGTGAACATAGTGCGATTTTCCAGTCCTTGAACGGAGAACCGGCCGGCAGAATCAGTAAGATTCTACTCACCGCTTCCGGTGGACCTTTCCGTGGCAAGACCACAGAAGAGTTAAAGAACATGAAGGTGGAGGATGCCTTAAAGCATCCTAATTGGTCCATGGGCAGGAAGATTACCATTGATTCTTCCACTCTTGTAAATAAGGGCTTGGAAGTTATGGAAGCCAAGTGGCTCTTTGGTGTGGAGGCATCTCAGATACAGGTGGTGGTTCACCCTCAGAGTATTATTCATTCCATGGTAGAATACGTGGACGGTGCCATCATGGCGCAGCTTGGTGTACCGGATATGAAGCTACCCATTCAGTATGCGCTTTTTTATCCGGACCGCAGACCAATGCAGGATAATCGTGTAGACTTCTTTAAATTAGGTAGTATTACCTTTGAAGAACCTGATATGGATACCTTCTATGGTCTGAAGATGGCATATGAGGCACTTGAAATCGGTGGAAGTATGCCTACCGTATATAATGCGGCCAATGAAAAGGCAGTTGCACTTTTCTTAGACCGTAAGATTTCTTATCTCCAGATTCCGGAGATGATTGAGAAGTCTATGAGCAGTCATGTACTGATTCAAAATCCGGATGTAGATCAGATTCTACAAACGGAGAAAACTGTATACGAATATATACAGGGAATGATTTAATCGCGTTAGAAAGAGAGTAATATAGTGACATTTATTTTATTTGTTTTAATCTTTGGAATTGTGGTGATATCCCATGAATTCGGTCACTTTATTGTGGCGAAGGTCAACGGAATCCACGTGGTGGAGTTTGCCATCGGAATGGGACCGAACCTTTTTTCGTTCCAAAAGGGTGATACAAAATATTCTTTAAAGCTTCTTCCCATTGGCGGAGCCTGTATGTTTGAGGGAGAAGATGGTTTAAATACAGCAGAGGGTGAGGAGACGGAAGGCTCCTTTAATAAGGCCAATGTCTGGGCACGTATCGGTACGGTTGTAGCAGGCCCCTTCTTTAACTTTATCTTAGGTGGTATCATTGCACTTATCATGGTGGGGATGATGAATATTGCCCTTCCGGTGGTAAATGTGCAAGAAAACAGTGCTGCATACGATGCAGGTCTTCAGGACGGAGATATTATTACAGAGTTAAACGGTGACAGAATCTACCTGTTCGAAGAAATCTCTCTGTTCAATCAGGTGAATGCGGGACGTGAGGTAACGATTACTTATGAGCGTGACGGGCAGGAGTATGAGACCACGTTGACGCCCAGATATGATGAAGAGTATGGGTCACATTTGATTGGTATCTATTGTGCGGAATATGCTCAGCCTCATGGGCTGGACCGTATTAAGCATGCATGGTATCAGGTGCGTTTCAGTGCTATTCAGACCTATAAGAGTCTTCAGATGCTGATACAGGGTCAGGTCAGCAGGGAGGATGTATCCGGACCTGTGGGCATTGCAGTAAATGTCATCGGGAAAAACTATGATGCGGCTAAGGAATATGGTGTGACGGCAGTAGTTGGAACCATGCTGAATATTACATTGCTTTTGACGATTAACCTTGGTATTTTGAATTTACTTCCTGTTCCGGCCTTAGATGGAGGTCGACTAGTATTTCTTCTTTTGGAGGTGCTTCGAGGAAAGCCCCTTCCACCGGAAAAGGAAGGCATGGTTCATTTTGCCGGCTTTGTGCTTTTGATGGGACTTATGGTCTTTGTTTTCTTTAATGACTTAATGAATATTTTTAGTTTCTAAATCTATCCGGGCAGGCTTATCTGCCTGCCCGATTCTTAAAGCTACGTTCGTAGCAGGTGTTTCATACAAACAATTTAATAAATATAAAGGAGGATTTCTATGAGTGAAGTTCGAAGTGCCCTTGTGTGGGAAAAAGGGAGCGTGGGAGAAAGTCCCCTTACGGTAACCTTGCAGGAGGTAGAGGTGCAGAAAAAACATCTGGTCTTAGCAATTGTGTGCCAGGGGAAGGATGATGGCAGTTGTCCACAGCTTCCGGCGGGATACCTTTGCGAGAGCATGGTGGGATGGTTTTATAATGAGGTACTGCCGTTATGTAAGAGAAAACCGGAATTGCCAGCTCAGGAATTGGAGCAGATGTTAAAGAAACAGTGGGAAAGAGCAGTAAGAGAGTTGCAGGAATATGGAAAAAAGCGAAATTGTAAAGTTGAGGTTACTATCAGCGGCATACTGCTTTGGGGAAGCTGCTTTGTAGCATTTGGGAACAGGGCTGTTTATGTGTTAAATCGGAGATTTAACAGACCCCGGAAGAAAAATATACTTCCGAAAGGAGAGTCGGTAACCTTTCAGACGGGAGAAGTGAACAGCTTTCTTAGCTTTTATCTGGAGAGTGAGGCTATGACTGAGATTATGAAGGAAGAGGAAATATTGGAGAGTCTCTATACAGAAACTTTTATGGAGGAGAGAAAATTGGAGAAGCGGCTGGGAGAGCTTGGAAAAGCAACACTTAGCAGAATGCAGGAGAGAAGCGCAGGAGCAATCATTTTGGAGGTGGAGCCATGATAAAGAGGGGAACTGTAATCGGGGATACATATATCGTAAAGGAGCCTCTGGGAGAAGGGGGAAGCGGAGCGGTTTTTCTTGTAGGGAAGAAGGGCGGAGCAGAGCTTTATACGATGAAGGCTAGTGAAAATAAGGAACTTTTAAAAAGAGAGGCATTTATCTGCGGAGAGATACAGAGTGAGTATTTTCCGGGATTTGTGGATTATGAGGAGGATGAAAAGTACGGATATCTGGTACTGGAATATGTGGAAGGGACTTCCTTGCAAAGCTTACTGGATGGGGGAAGAATATTCTCGGGAAAGGAAGTGCTGATTTTGATGGAGAATATTACGGCGGCACTGTCGCAGCTTCATTATCATAAGATTCCCATTGTTCATCTGGATGTAAAGCCTGCCAATGTGATTGTTATGCCCCGGGGAGAGGTACGCATTATTGATATGGGAGCAGGAAGTAGGGTAGGAGTAAGACAGGGGAAGAAGGGCGGAACCTATGGCTATGGTGCACCGGAGCAGTTCTGGCAAGGGGCAATGCCCGGACCGGAGGCAGATGTGTACGCTTGCGGTAAGCTGATGGCCTATCTTCTTACCGGTAAGAATCCTTGTCAGCCACCCTATGATGTGGAGAGGAAGCTACTTAAGAGTAAGGGGGTGAAGAAATCCTGGCAACAGGTGATTTTGAAGTGTCTGGAGCAGGAGCCACAGAAGCGTTATCCGGATGGGAAGGCCTTACATAGAGAAATCATGAATTTGCAGAGGGCGCAGCTAGAGAAGGGGATAATTCGAAATAAAGAAGGCGTGGATACCATATATTTGAAGAGTATATGGAAGAGCGATTATGAAAGAGAGTAGATTTTGTTTTTAATATCCCAAGAACTATCAAAAAAATTTCTTCAAAATTGTGTATCATCATTATTGGAAGGAGCGTATGAGATGCGTAATATTGAAGTGGTACAGCAGATGATTGATTGGATTGAAGAAAATATGGAAGAGGGACCGACTTTGCAGAAGGTTTCCAGAGCGGTTGGTTACTCACCATGGTACTGTTCCTGTATGTTCCATGATATTGCCGGGATGACTATGAAGTCATATGTAACGGGAAGAAGGCTCGCAATGGCTACGGAGAAAATCAGAGACACAGAGGAACGGATTCTGGATATTGCTATCAAATATGGTTTTTCTTCACAAGAAGCTCTGACGAGAGTTTTCAAAGAACAGTACGGGTGCACACCGGCTGCTTACCGAAGAGACAACAGACCTGTACCAATGATGGTACACAAGCATGTGCTGTTTCCTGAATATGATGAAAAGAGGGTAAAAACAATGGAAGAAACCAGATTAGCGGTCCGCGTAGAGCATATTCCTGCACACAAGTATTTAGGAATTTGGGAAGAAAAGGCTGAAAATTATGGCGATTTTTGGAATTATCATGACTGTGATGAAGTGTGTGGATTTGTAACAAGTATGGACAAGATGGCACATCCGATTGTGACTGCACATACTGCTGGATGGAAAATGCAAGGTGATAAAAAAGTTTATTTTTATGGAACAGGGGTCCCTTTGGACTATGCAGGAGAAATACCAACTGGATTTGAAATCAGAGAAGTCCCTGCGAGTGATTACCTTGTGTTTTCCTATCCTGTTTTTGATTTTATGTCAGAAAATGCTGATGTTATGGGCGCGGTGGAACGACTGGCATTTTCTTATGACCCGGCGGGGATAGGATATGAGTGGAACGATGAAGATTGCCAAATATATCAGAGGCATTATCCTGAAAAGTTGGGATATCAGGTAGTAAGACCTGTGAGAAAAATGAAATAAGATATAATTGAATAGGAACAAAATAGGAGCACTCCCAGGTGGAAACTTGGGAGTGCTTTTGGTATAATGAAGAGCGTAGTTTTAAGATGAGATATGAGAATATATTCAAATTTTGGGGAAGAAAATGGAAAAGTACATTCATCCGGGAGATGACAGGATAAAGAATTTTATAAGAGCGTTGTACCTGCAAGAAAAATCATTAGAAGAAGTGGTTTATACAGTGTTTGATTGGTTCGATGCGCACATAGATTACAGCAGGTTAAACAATCCGTTTTATCCATTGCAAAGAAGTGATATAGATGTATTAGAGATGTTGTCCGGTACTTGTGGAGATTACTCCAATTTGTTGGTGTCTGTATTAACTGCCCTAAATTATGATGTGCAGTATGCTTATGTTAGGGTTGATTGCTATGGTAATCCTCAGGATCATATATGTGCAGCTGTATGGGATGAAGAAGAATGGAAATTAATTGACGCAACATTACCATATAGGAAGTGGTGTGGTTTTGCTTGTCCGCATAAAGAGTATGAGCTTTTGACAGTGGAAGGCTTTTGGGAAAGAATGAAAGGTGAGGAAAAGTACTGGATAGAAAAAGCTATTGAATATGGGAATGAAAAATATGCTGGATTATTATATGCACCATGGATTCATGAAGAGATTTGTACAAATACACAAAATGAGTTGGAATGTGTATTCTATTTACTGGCATTTGAAAATAAAGAAGAATATCAGCTATATGTAAATTATTTGGTATATACGCAGGAAAAAGCTTTATCGCCAATTATGTGTAGAATTTCCGGAGGCCAGATGTATTTTAGTTTTTCGGAGAGAGAGGCAAAGCATATATGGGACGGCGAACAGTGGAGCCAAGAGTATTTAGAAGAATGTGTGCCTGAAACATATAAAACAATGTATTATGAAAATTTGCTGACAAGCATTCAAAACAATTTGTCAAAGATAAAAACAATAATAAAAGATATTTGAGTGCGTGTAGGTAAATTGAAAGGCTAGGGAGTATGGTCAATTTTAGAAGAATAACAGAAGAAAACTTTGATGCGATTATTAAAATGAAGCGTCCCGATGGAGAAGGATATGTAGCCTCAAACGCATATTCTCTTGCACAGGCATGGTTATATAGAGATGCAAATGATGTGTACCCATTTGCAATATATGATGATGAAGAACCGGTTGGGTTTATGCTGCTGGATGAAGACTTGGAAGAAAGAAGTTTAGTAATATGGCGAATTATGTTTCCGGTAGAACATCAAAACAAAGGATTCGGAACAAAGGCTATCGAAAAGATTGTGCAGATGGCAAAAGAATCCGGAAAATACGACTTTGTGATTATTGATTATGTTCCGGAGAATAAGATTGCAGGGCATGTATACGAGAAGGTTGGATTTAAGCCTACAGGAGAGATTAACAATGGAGAAATTGTGATGAGGCTTGATTTTAAAGGAGCTACGCCCTTGGATAATAACTGAATAGAATAATTTTGCGGCAGATTCACGATTTGGAGAATCTGCCCTTTTTTATAGCTCTCATATCATGAGGGCGTAGCTGTACAACGCAGTTGAACATCCTAAGGGATAGGGATACTCCACAACAAGCCAAAATGCAATAGGTATATACTTGCTGCTCTGCGAGCAGGGGAGAGATGTCTTGCTTTGGTAGTTCATGAATATTTTTTGATTCATGAAATATTATTGCTTGATTAATGTTTAAGAACAACATAAAATTAGTCATAGATAGTCATGGAATAGTCATCGTATTTAGTGATAGATATTACAATACAAGAAATGTAGAAAGGGGCTGCTGGTTTGAATTTAGGTATTGAGACAGAAACATTAGAGTTTAAGAAATCTACTGGGGAACTGAAAGAAGCAGTGCAGTCAATCTGTGCTATTTTGAATAAGCACCAGCACGGAGAATTATATTTTGGTGTAAAACCGGATGGTACGGTAATTGGACAAGTTGTAACAGAGGAGTCTTTGCGAGAGGTTAGTCAGAAGATTAAAAATTTTATTGAGCCTAAAATCTATCCGGAAATTAATAAAGTGGTTATTGATGGTAGGGATTGTATTCATGTGAAGTTTGAGGGAAACCAAGCCCCTTATTTTGCATATGGTGTGGCGAAAATCCGTGTTGCTGATGAGGATTTAACTATGTCTCCGGAGCAGATAACGGAATTGTTATTGCGTAGTGGCAGAGAAGGTAATCGTTGGGAAAACCTGATATCCAATAAGACGATTAATGATATTGATGAGGAACTTTTAAAGCAATATACAACACAGGCTCATGAAGTCGGAAGAATAGCAATTTCTTATACTGACAAGAAGACAGTTTTGAACCAGCTGGAATTAACAGAGGGTGATTCGCTACTGAATGCAGGAAAAGCATTATTCAGTGACGATATTGTGCAAGATGTGCAGATGGCAATTTTTGCTACCAATGAAAGATTGACATTTAATGATATTCAGCGCCACCACGGACCGGTATTGAAACTTGTGGATATAGCGGAAAATTATATTAAGAGCAATATCCATTGGAGAGTAGAATTTACCGGAGCATTACAGCGTACCGAGATACCGGAGATTCCGGTGGATGCAATTCGAGAAGCATTGTTAAATTCTTTCTGTCATAAGGATTATGCATCCGGGCAGAGTAATGAGGTTGCAATTTATAAAGATAGGGTAGAAATCTATAATCCGGGAGCGTTTCCGGAAGGGTATGAACCGCAGGACTTTATTGATAAGGCAGAAAGGCCAATCCGCAGAAATCCTAAAATAGCAAGAATTCTGTATTATTCCAAAGACATAGAGAGTTTTGGAACCGGTTTGAAGCGCATTGCGGATGCATGTGATGCAGCCGGAGTCAGATATGAATTTAAGAAAATGAAGTCAGGATTTGTGGTATGTTTTTATCGAACTGATGAAAATACTATGCGTGGTGAGTCTTTTGTGAAGAGTGAAAAGATAACCGACTTGTTAAGTAAGAAAATTAGCGAGATTAAAAATGATGCCATAGTTAAGATTATCGAGTACTTGGATGTGAACGGGCAGATTACAACGGATATAGGTGTTGAGATTACCGGAAAGTCAACTGCCCAGGTACGTAGATACTTAAAAACGTTGTGTGATATGAAAGTAATAAAAAAGACAAAAAGTACAAAAGGCAATGTTTATGTGCGTAATAATTAGTTCAATCATAATTCGCTCATTTTCATGAGCGGAATATGAGCGAATTATGAGCGGATAAATTGATTCATCAACTGTAGACATAATCGTTTCAAAGCGTTACAAACGTACATGCGGTCATGACTAAGCTGCCATAAATATTTTGACTTTAATACAAAATAATACTATAATATAGGCTATATTTGGGTGTTTATACTCAATTTTAGTAATTTGGGATGCGTAGGAGGAATAATCCATGAAAAAATTGGAAGAATATGTGAGAAGTATACCTGATTTTCCGGA
>JAFUKH010000098.1 GCA_017467845.1 Lachnospiraceae bacterium
GTTCCAGCAAAGTCTTGACCAGATGATGGATACAAAGAAATTCGGAAGTGCGGATAATGCAGATGCACTGAAGAAGAATCTGTCTAAGCTGATTCTCTGCGTAGAGATGGAAAACTGGGAAAAGGCAGAAAGCTTTATGGAAGGTATCAGGCAGCTGACGGAGGATGCACCAAGAGAAGTAAAGACATCAGTGCTAAAGCTGAAGATGTCTGTGCAGAAGGAAGATTACGATAAGACAATGGCAGCATATGAGGCTTTTTTGGAGCTTTTGCAGTGATACCAATGAGGGATTTGCAATGGAAATGAGTTTACCACGCGTCATGATTGTGGATGACGTAGAAGCCAACAGGTTTATTCTAAAAAATATTATTGAGACAATGGAATGTCAGCCGATTCTGGCGGAGAATGGCATTCAGGCACTGAAAATTGTGCAGAAGCTGATGCCTTCTTTGATACTTTTGGATGTAGCCATGCCGGAGATGGATGGCTATGAATTTTGTAAGATTATGAAGGGGAATCCTGCTACCAGAAATATTCCCATTATCTTTATCTCTGCATATGATGAGCCTAAGGATATTGTAAGGGGATTTGAACTTGGAAGTGAAGATTACATCACTAAGCCCTTTATTCCCGAGGTGGTTAAGGCCAGAGTAGGTGTTCATTTAAAGCTTCATAATGCTACAAAGGATTTGCTGGATATGAATCGAAAGCTGACAGCTTCTGTAACAGAGCAGCTAAGGCAGATTGAGCAGGAGAAGAAAAATGTTCTTTATGCAATCGCCAATGTGGCCAGAGAGAATTCCAGCTATGAAGAGGCTCATATGGAGCGTCTGGGACACAATTGTAGTATCTTGGCACAGGCAATGCAGTTGTCTGCATCCTATGAACATTTGATTTCTGACAGTTATGTGGAGACAATCCGGGTGGCATCACCTTTGTGTGATACCGGTAATCTGGTGGTTCCCAGAGATATTTTACAGAAGAACTCGGCTCTTACTCCGGAAGAAGTGGAGATTATGCGTACCCATACCACTGCGGGAGCTAAGATGTTCCGGGATATTAATGCCGGCGGCGATTATAATGACTTTATGTCCATGTGTATTGATATTGCACAGAGCCACCATGAGAACTGGGATGGAAGCGGTTATCCGGAAGGACTAAAGGGAGATGCTATTCCGATTTCGGCGCAGATTGTGGCAATTATGAGTGCGTATTGTGCACTTACAGAGATTCGTACATATCGTGATCCCTTCTCTAAGGAGCAGGCATTAGAGATTTTAGAGCAGGATGCGGGAAGAAAGTTTAATCCGGAGATTTGTGCAATCTGCAAGAAGATTTCAAGGCAATTACAATAGAGCTAGAGGTTATCATGACAGAAGAGGAATTTTATCGGATTTATACATTTCTGAAAAATCGTTACGGAATCGACATGAGCCGGAAGAAGGAAATTATAAAAGGCCGATTGGAGAATTATGTAAAAAATCATGGCTTTGAGGATTATCACTCCTATATGAATGCAGTGGAAGCAGATAAAACCGGTGAAATGGAAAAAAAGCTGGTGGATATGTTGACCACAAATCATACCTATTTTATGCGGGAGTCGGAGCATTTTGACTATCTGCGCAAGGAGGTGCTTCCTTATCTGAAGAAGAAGGAAGAGAAAAATAAAGACTTGCGAATATGGTGTGGAGCGGCATCCACAGGAGAAGAACCCTATACCTTGGCTATGTTGCTTATGGATTTTCTGGGTCTGGAAAAAGAGCAGTGGGATACCCAGATATTGGCGACGGATATCTCAACAGAGGTATTGACCCATGCTATGCAGGGGATATATACAAAGGAGCAAGCAGAACCTCTTCCGGAGCACTTTAAACGAAGATTTTTTAAGAATCTGCCGGATGGAGAGCATGTGAAGGTGACAGACGAGCTAAAGAGTGAAGTTCTTTACCGGAAATTCAATCTGATGGATCCGTTTCCTTTCCGCAGAAGGCTGCATGTGATTTTTTTAAGAAATGTCATGATTTACTTTGATGACAAAACAAAAACAAAAATTTTACAAAAGGTATACGATGCTCTGGAACCGGGGGGATACCTTTTTATAGGACGTACCGAGACCGTGGACCGAAACGTAGTTCCGTTTGAACTGGTACAGGCGTCTATTTTTCGTAAACGGGAGGTTTAGAAATTGCGGCAAATCAGAGTATTAGTAGTTGAAGACTCTATGGTATTTCGGGAGCTTTTGGTGCAGGCACTTAATAAAGACCCTGCAATTACGGTTGTGGCAACTGCCAAGGACCCCTTTGAAGCAAGGGATGCCATTATAACCTATAAGCCGGATGTTATGACCTTGGATATTGAGCTTCCGAAGATGTCCGGACTTGAATTTTTGAAGAAGCTGATGCCTCAGTATCCCCTTCCGGTGGTAGTTATCAGTTCCCTTAGTGATAAGGTATTTGATGCGATGAATGCCGGAGCAGTGGATTTTGTGGCGAAGCCTCAGATGACTGACAGGCAGCAGTTATCCGTACTCCTTAATAATGAGTTACCCATTAAGATCAAGATTGCATCTACGGCGCGAATCAGCAATATTAAGAATGCCCTGGGAGCCGCAGATTTAAAGAAAACGGTATCGAAAAAGGATGGCGTGTCTATCGTAGCTATCGGTGCCTCCACAGGAGGAACCGAGGCCCTTACCACAGTGATAAAGGAGTTTGGTCCGGATATTCCGGGAACGGTGGTGGTGCAGCATATGCCGGCAGGATTTACGGCTATGTTTGCAAATCGTTTGAATGACGTAAGCAGGGTAATGGTAAAAGAAGCGAAAAATGGCGATAAGATAGTGCCGGGGCAGGTACTGATTGCACCCGGAGGTGATGAGCAGATGCGGATAAAGCGTGTGGGAGAAGACATCCAGGTGGAGATTAAGAAAGGACCTAAAGTAAATGGTCATTGTCCGTCGGTGGATGTGCTCTTTGATTCTGTGGCATCTGTGGCTGAGGATAGTGCCATCGGTATTATTCTTACCGGAATGGGTGGCGACGGTGCCAAGGGACTGTTGGCCATGCGCAAGGCCGGGGCGGTAACCATTGGCCAGGACGAATCTACATGTGTGGTGTACGGAATGCCCAAGGTGGCATATGAAATGGGAGCGGTGCAATATCAGGACAAGCTTACGGATATTGGGAAAAGAACCTATTCCGTTTTGGGAAAACTAAAATAGTATAATATGTTATAGGAGGATAATATATGAGGATTCTATTAGCGGAAGACGATTTCGTCACAAGAAAGTTTATGACAAACTTTTTGTCTAAGTACGGGGAATGTGATGTGACCGTAGATGGCATGGAGGCCGTGGACGCATTCATGATGGCATTGGAAGAGGGAGACCCATACGATTTGGTATGTCTTGATATTATGATGCCGGTTATGGATGGTTATCAAGCTCTGGTGGGAATTCGTAATCTGGAAAAGGAGCGAAATATTCCGGCGGAGAAGGCTGCGAAGGTTATTATGGCTACGGCACTGAATGAGGAGAAAAATGTTAAGATGGCATTTGATCTTGGTTGTACCGTATATTCAGGAAAGCCAATCGACCAGGACCGCTTTGAACAGGCGATGAAAAAATTGGGACTAATTTAGCAAAATACTAGATGGCGGGGAAAGGAGCAGCAAATGGCCGAAGAGTTCAATACAGAGAGCATGCTGGACATGTATCTCTTTGAAAACACACAATTACTCGAACGGCTTCAGGAGATCGTTTTGGAGCAGAAGGATGAAGAGTGCTTTGATGAAGACAGTATCAATGAAATCTTCCGTTCTATGCATACCATAAAGGGGTCTTCGGGCATTATGATGTTCGATGAGATTACGACAGTATCTCATAAGTTAGAGGATGTATTCTTCTATCTCAGAGAGTCTCATCCGGACAATGTACCGCATATTACGTTGGTGGAATATGTTCTGGAAGTGTCTGATTTCATTATGGGAGAAATGGACAAATTACAGAATGGCGAGTCTGCAGACGGAAGCAGTGCAGATTTGGTTGCCCGAATTGATGATTTCCTGAAATCTATTAAGGGAGAAGATAAGGGAAGCAAAGGCAAGAAGAAAGAAGAGCCGGCAAAGGCGCCGGAGGCAGCACCGCCGATGCAGTTTTATATTGCACCGATGGCAACGGCGGCAAGTCATTTTTACAAGATTTATATCACTTTTACGCCGGGGACTGATTTAGTAAATGTGCACGCGTATAAAATCGTATTTGGATTGAAGGATATTGCGGAGGATTTACTTCATTATCCGGAGGACATTATTTCCGATGAGAGCAGTGCCCAGGAAATCTTAGACAATGGATTTAAGATGCTTCTGCAATCTCAGAGCAGTGAGGAAGAAATCCGTAAGTTAATAGGCATCGGTTACGATGTACAGAAGGTAGACATTTATGAATGTACCGCTGCGGAGTATCAGCAGGGCTTTGACTCTGTGGGAAGTGAAATCCGTATCGATTTAGAATCCAGTGTAGAAGAGATTCAGGCGAAGGCCAAGGAAGCGGAAAAGGTAAAAGAGGAAGCGAAACCTATTGCTCCCGGTGATTTCGTTATTCAGACCAAGGAACCCGGTAAGGTGAAGAAGCTTGCCAAGGACAAGCCTAAGAAAGCAGAAAAGACCAGCTATATCAGTGTGGATGTGGCGAAGATGGATATGCTGATGGATTTAATCGGTGAGCTTGTTATTTCCGAATCTGTAGTATTGCAGAATCCTGACTTGAAGGTACCGGGCTTAAAACTGGATAACTTCAATAAGGCAGCGCAGCAGATGTCGAAGATTTCTACGGATTTGCAGAATGTGATTATGGCAATGCGAATGGTGCCTCTTACAAACACATTCCAGAAGATGAACCGTATCGTATTCGATGTTTCCAGAAAGCTGGGCAAAGATATTGATTTTGAAATGATTGGTGACACCACGGAAGTTGATAAGAATATTATTGAACATATTTCAGATCCTCTGATGCATATGGTTCGAAATGCGGTTGACCACGGTATTGAATCCAAGGAAGATCGTGTGAAGGCGGGGAAACCGGAGAGAGGAAAGGTTACTCTTTCAGCTAAGACAGAGTCCGGTAAGGTATGGATTGTTGTAACAGATAATGGTGCCGGACTGAATCGTGAGAAGATTATGGCAAAGGCAAGACGTCAGGGACTATTAGAACCGGGCAAAATGGAAAGCAGCTATACCGACAAGGAAGTATTCCAGTTTATTACGCTTCCGGGATTTTCCACCAATGAAAAGGTTACGGAATATTCCGGACGTGGTGTAGGTATGGACGTAGTAATGCAGAATATCCAGTCTATCGGTGGTACTTTAGAAATTGAAAGTACCTATGGACAGGGCTCCAGCATGATTATGAAGATTCCTCTTACCCTTGCAATTATTGACGGTATCGTTATGGAAGTTGGTTCCTCCACCTTTGTAATAGAGACCGGAGTAGTCAAAGAGTTTATCAGGGTAAGCAAGAGCATGATGCTTCAGGAACCAAACGGCAGTGAGTGCGTAATGATTCGTGGAGAGTGCTATCCGGTACTCAGACTCGGTGAGTGGTACAATCTTAAGGAGTACCGCAAGGATGTGGAAGAGGGCATGATGCTGATTCTTGATATTGACGGCAGGAAGATGTGTCTCTTTGTAGACCATCTGGTAGGTAAGCAGGAAATCGTAGTTAAGCCCATTCCTAACTATATTAAGAAGGTTAAGGGAATGTCCGGTTGTACACAGCTGGGCGATGGAAGTATTGCACTTATTTTAGATCCGGCAGGATTAGTAGACTTATAGAGAAAGGATTGCGGGTATGGATATTTCAAAAGATGCGATGCCCATAGCGGATGAGTCCCAGGAATCGCTTTTTTCACAGCTTGGTAAATATGTAACATTCAAGTCCGGTAACGAGTATTTCGGTATCAAGATTGAATACGTAAATGAGATTATTGTATTACAGGAGATTACGGTTATTCCGGAAAGTGTAGATTACATTAAAGGACTCATTAATTTAAGAGGTAAGATTATTCCGGTAATCGATGTGCGTCTGCGTTTCAAACAGGAGCCATTTGAGTACAATGACAGAACCTGTGTAATTATCATTAAACTTAATGATATGACCGTTGGATTAATCGTAGAGCAGATTGCAGAGGTGGTAGAGATTAAAGAAGATAATATTCTTCCATCACCCTCCTTTGGACATGCAGATACTTCTAAGAATAAGTATGTGTATGGTATTGGTAAGGTGGGAGAAGAAGTAAAGCTTCTGTTAGATCCGGATAAGTTATTGAATGACAAGGATGTTGATATTATTGAATCATTGACGGATGAGGACAATGAACAGTCAGAGGATGCTAAGGGCGATTCCAAGGAGGATAAATAGAAATGGGCAATAAAAAGAGAAATTATTTTCAAAATATATCACTTAGTAAGGGACTTACGATTGGATTTCTGATAACAGGACTTTTGTTTTTTGCAGCATTAGCATTGGGATATAGAGCATGTGCGGAAATTACCACTGTGTCAAATCCGGAAAAATGGTTATGGAGCTACCAGATTTTTGTGGTTGTAATGCTTGTTATTAACAGTGTGGTGACAACAGGACTCAGACAGATTGTTACAGGTATGTTAAAGAGTGCTTCTGAAGAAGTAACGCGTGTGGCAAATCAGGTTGCAGAAGGTAATGTGGATATTGAGGTTGCTGATATAGGTAAGAATGAATTCGGTGATATTCTATCTAATTTACAGGCAATTATTGATAATATTAAGCTTCAGGCAGGCGTGATCACTGAGCTTTCCCAAGGTGATTATACAATGAATGTAACTCCTAAGAATGACAATGATATGCTTGGTAATTCATTAAAGAGACTGGTTGAGGGTAATAGAAATACTCTTACCGATATCCGTGATGCGGCATATCAGGTAACAACCAGCTCTTCCCAGGTGGCAAGTGCATCCGAAGCTTTGGCACAGGGCTCTACCGAGCAGGCAAGTGCCATTGAAGAGATTACCGCATCCATTACCGAAATTGCAGAAAAGACCGCTAAGAATGCAGTAGAAGCAAACACCGCCGCAGAGCTTGTGGGTACTGCAATTGCGGATGTAAGACGCGGAAATGCAGAGATGCAGGAAATGATGAAGGCTATGGATGACATCAACAAAGCATCTGAGAGCATCAGCAAGATTATTAAGGTTATTGATGACATTGCATTCCAGACCAATATTTTAGCATTAAATGCAGCTGTGGAAGCAGCAAGAGCAGGGGATGCAGGTAAGGGCTTTGCAGTAGTTGCAGAAGAGGTTCGTAATCTGGCAGCAAAGAGTGCAGCAGCAGCGCAGGAAACAGCAGAACTTATCGAGAATTCTATTGCTAAGGTTGGCGTTGGTTCTAAGATTGCGGATGGTACCTTTAAGGCTCTTGAGCAGATTACCAATGCTGTATCTGAAAGTGAAAGTATTATTACCGGTATTGCGGAAGCTTCCAATTATCAGGCAACTGCAGTGGCACAGATTACTCAGGCCATCGGTCAGGTATCTCAGGTTGTTCAGACCAATTCAGCAACTAGTGAGCAGTGTGCAGCAGCAAGTGAAGAACTTTCAAATCAGGCTGCTATGATGCGTGAGTTAATCAGCGTCTATAAGCTTGGGAATGATGTACCTTTGAAGGCAAAAAAGGCAAGAAAAGAACGTGTGATTATGGCAGGTAATGCCAACGAGCAGATTATTTCTTTAGGCGAAGGCTTTGGAAAGTACTAAATAAAAGGGAAGTACCGGCGCCTTTTACGGCGCCGGGTTTTTCTGTAGTTATAACCTGTTAATTTTATTCATATTCGGAGGCAACAAGTGAACATAGGATATGGCTCAAAAGAAAAGAATATGGCGATGGAACGAACCATCATTCTGGCAGATACTGTGTATGATTTCGGAATGTTGTTTGTTGCCTACAAATATGAATGGGGCTTGGGAATGCTTACCTTTATCCTCTGCGGAATACTGATGTGCTGGATTGTACATGTAACTCAGTTTAAGTCCTATAAGTTCCGGGCATACTGGGTTGCAGGAATCATGCAGATTTTCGTAGCAATTTTCTCTATCCGCATGGAGACTATGTTGGGAGTTACGGCTACTTTTATGACGTTGACTATATTGATCGGATTGTTTGCTATTCCCCAGCTGATGTTTTTGCCTGCTGCAAACCTGACCATTTTAATGTTTTACCATGCGGCACATCATACCACCATGTATGACGGTGGTGAGGCGGATGTGGCCAGATCGATACTGATGTATGGTAGTATTTATGCCACCATTTTTATTGTTTACTGTTTTATCAAGACCCAGCTTGCCAGTCAGCACTATCTTCGTGCTACCATTGAAGAACTCAGAGAAGCGGAGCGCAGTAAGACGGATTTCCTTGCCAATGTCAGTCATGAAATTCGTACCCCTATTAATACTATCTGCGGTATGAGTGAAGTGACGCTGAGAGAGGAACTTCCCCAGAAGGTAAAAGACAGTCTTTTTGATATTCAGACTGCAGGACGGAATCTTCAGTCCGTAGTGAGTGATATCTTAGATTTCTCAGAGCTTGACAGTGGTAAAATGGAAGTAGTGGAGGAGGTATATAACATAACCTCTACCATCAATGATATCATCAATCTGGCGGTAGCCCGTAAGAGCGAAAAGGATATTGAGTTGATTGTAGATTGTGACAGTAATATACCAGGTGGCCTTTTAGGCGACGAACAGAAGCTTCGAAGAGTGATTATGAATTTGATGGATAATGCAATCAAATTCACTAATGAAGGCTGCATTACCATCGGGATTACTGCACGAAAAGAGGCTTATGGCGTAAACTTGTGCGTAACCATTAGAGATACCGGAATAGGTATGAAACCGGAGAATCTGGAGAAGCTTTTCGCCAGTTTCAGTCAGGTGGATTCTAAGAGAAACCGTGCTGCCGGTGGTGTGGGACTTGGACTGGCCATATCCAAAGCATTGGTACAGAAAATGGGTGGTTTTATAACTTTGCAGAGTGAATATGGCAAAGGAAGTGAGATTAAATTTGTTATTCCTCAGAAGGTTGTGGATGAAACTCCGATAGTCAGCTTAAAGAATCCCGAGAAGCTGCGCATGGCGATATATATCAATATGGAGCAGTTCGGCTATGAAACCATTCGTGATGAGTACACCAATTATATTATTCATATGGTGACCCAGAATGGGGTGTCCTGTCATATGTCACGTAATCTGGCGGAACTAAAGCGTCGTATTGAGAGAGAGAGCTTTACCCATGTCTTTATTACAGATGTAGAGTATTGGGAAGACAGAGAGTATTTTGACCGACTTGCAGAAACTACCAAGCTGATTGTTGCTATGGACAGGCAGGATGATGTGGATATCAATAATCCGAAATTGCACAAGCTTTATAAACCATTTTATGTTGTGCCTATCGTAATGTTCCTGAACGAAGAACTTGACCACAAATCTATTACTGAAGGCATGGTGCGAAAAGAGCATTTTGTGGCACCGGAGGCAAAGATTCTGGTAGTAGATGACAGTCCGATGAATATCCGTGTGATTCAGGGGCTTTTAAAGCCGTATCAGGTGCAGATTGATACCGCTCTCAGCGGTTTTGAAGCAATAGATAAGGTGGATACCAATGTATATGACTTTATTTTTATGGATCATATGATGCCGGAAATGGATGGAATCGAGGCGCTTCACAGAATTCGTCGTAAGCCGGGAAACTATTTCAAGACGGTTCCGATTATTGCCCTGACCGCCAATGCCATCGCCGGTATGCGTGAGAAATTTATGTCAGAGGGCTTTAATGATTTTGTGGCAAAGCCGGTATCCCTGTCTGTGCTGGAGCGTGTACTGTTACGAACCCTTCCTAAGGAAAAGGTTCAGCGAGTGGTGGAATTTGTCAAAGAGGAAAGTGTGGCCGTAAAGGCGAAAGAATCGGAAGCTATAAAAGAAGAGCCGGGTTTTAAGCTGGGTGACTTGGATGTGGAGAGCGGAATTACTTATTGCGGAACACTGGAAAGTTATATTGATATCTTAAAGCTTCATGCAGAAGAAGATGAAGAGAATATGAAGCTGATTGCAGATTTGTTTGAGCAAAAGGATTATAAGAATTACTCTATTCAGGTACATGCATTAAAGAGTGGAATGAAGAGTATTGGTGCTACCAAGCTTTCTAAATTGGCCATGAAGCTGGAGAAAGCATCAAAAGAAGGTGACTACAATTATGTTCTGGAGCATCATGGTGAAATGATGATGGAGTATGAGCGGATTATCGATTTGCTTACCGGGGATGAGAGGCTGGTAAGCGTAGGTGAGCTTTCAGAGGAAATTCTTAATCTAAGAGAAATCGGAGAGGAAGATCTTAACAAGCTGTATAAGGATTTCGAGGATGCGGTATTTACTTTTGAGCGGAACAAGGTACTTACGTCACTTAAAGCATTTGATGAATGCAGTTATAAGGGTACGTCCCTGAAACAGCATTTAGCCATTGTATATAAGAAAGCGGATATGCTGGATTATATGTCAGCATTGGATATGGCACTTAAGCTTAAGGAGGAACTCACCCATGCGTGAGAAAATAGTGAGATTACTACAAGGGGAAAATAAGGATATCAAGGAGAGGTTATTCCGAATTATTATTATGGTGGCGACAGCTGCCGGAATAGTGGGATTAATCGAGGGAATTACAGTAAATACTTCTATGGAGTATTATGTGGTTTTGGGAGGACTATTGGTTATACTTGCAGTTTCTCTGATTCTGGTATTTAAATACAATAGGATACATGCGGCATCATGGCTTCTTGGTATTTTTATTATTGTATTTGCTTTTCCGTTTGTTTTCCTTTATAGCGGTGCATTGGAAAGTGGTGCATCCATCTGGTTTGTACTCTCCATTTATTACTTGTTTTTGATGTTCAGAGGAAAAGAATTGGTCTTTTTCCTGGTGTTAGCTGCGGTTGTAAACGGAATAACTTATTACATAACCTATTCCCATCCGGAGATTGTGCATCTTCTGGATTCCAGATTTGCCGGTTATTTTGATTCTTATTTTTCCGTAATGGTAGTAGGAATTTCGTTAGGTGTGTTATCCAAGTTCCAGCAGAGTGTGTATGATAAAGAGAGGCAGATTAATGAAAAGCAGAAAGCGGAGCTGGAAGCATTAAGTGTTTCCAAGGATACCTTTTTTGCCAGTATGAGCCACGAGCTTAGAACTCCTATTAATACGATTATTGGTCTCAATGAGATGATTCTTCGCGAGGAAACCAGTGATGAGGTTAGGGAGAATGCCGAGAATGTAAGAAATGCCGGTAAGATGCTTTTATCTCTGGTAAATGATATTCTGGATATTTCTCAGATGGAAACCCATAGAATGAAGATTGTATCGGTGAATTATGATCTTTCCGTTTTGGTTAGGGAGCTGGTAGACATGATAGCTGTTCCACTGAAGGAGAAGGAACTGGAATTCCGTCTGGAGGTGGAAGAGGATCTGCCAAGAGTACTTTATGGTGATGAGAAGCGTATAAAGCAGGTATTGATTAATTTACTGACCAATGCAGTCAAATACACCAAGGAGGGCAGGGTTACCCTTACCGTAAAGGGGGAGCCGGTGGAAGGAGATAAGCTTCACCTATCCTTTTCCGTAACAGATACAGGAATCGGTATCAGAAAAGAGAATCTGGCGTATCTGTATGATTCCTTCCGCAGGTTTGATCAGGGAAGTAATGCTAAGATTGAAGGTACCGGTCTTGGACTTGCCATTTCCAAACAGCTATTGGATTTAATGGGCGGCGAAATCAAGGTGGACAGTATCTATACCAAAGGATCCGTTTTTACAGTGACTTTGGATCAGGCAATTGTGGAAAGAGAACCGGTAGGAAAGATTAAAACAGACAATATCGCCAAAGCGGCAAATGCAAGATATACACAGAGTTTTGAGGCACCGGAAGCAAGAATTCTGGTAGTGGATGATTCCAGCATGAACCTGACGGTAGTAAGGAAGCTTCTTAGAAGCACTAAGGTGAATGTGGATGTTGCCCAGAGCGGTGAAGATTGTCTGAAGATGACAAAGCAGAAGTTTTATCATGTGATTTTACTGGACCACTATATGAGTCCCATGGATGATGTAGAAACACTGAAGGGTATCCGTAAGCAGGAAAACGGGCTTTGTAGAGAGGTTCCCGTGATTGCAGTAACTGCTAATTTTTCTGTGGATAGTGAAAAGGCTTATCAGGAGCTGGGATTTGATGATTATCTAACTAAGCCCATTGAAAGTGCAGTTATGGAAGAGAAGATTTTAAGCTATCTTCCGGAGGATATTATTGAGTACAGACGTTCCGATAATGTGGATTTGGCTCAGGAAAATAACATGGAAATGTTAAACAGCAGGAGACGCAAGCGTGTGCGTATTACATCAGACTGTTTTTGTGATATCAATAAGGGACTACTTGAGAAATACGATATACATCTGGCATATGCGTATATTAAGACTGCAACAGGACGCTTTAAGGATACCCTGGAAATTGATGTGGACAGTATTTCCAAGTATTCCAGAACCATTACGGATATTGCAGTACCGGAAGCCGTTCCTGTGGAGGAGTATGAGGGCTTTTTTGCAGATATGCTTACCGAGGCAGAAGAGATTATACATATTTCCATCGCATCCGGAATCAGCAAGAGCTATGAACATGCCACAAAGGCTGCCAGTGGGTACGGACATGTGCATGTAATTGATTCGCAGCAGTTTTCCTGTGGCCTGGGACTGCTGACTCTTTCGGCAGCGCAGCTTGCTATGGAGCGTAAGAGTGTGGATGAAATTTGTAAGGAGATAGAATACTTAAAGACAAAGGTGAAGAGTCACTTCCTTACACCATCTCACAGAGCATTGATTCAAAAAGGCTTTGGTAACAATATTATAAATATGCTTTGTGAAAAACTGGCACTTCATCCGGAGGTATGCATTGTCAATAATCGTCTGCAGGTACAGGGGCTTAGAAGCGGAGATATTGATACTGCCAGAAGGCGTTTTATCAGAAAGCATTTGTTTATGAGAAAACACATTGATTCAGAAGTAATTTATATTGCTCAGGCAGGTATCTCAGTGAAGGAGCAGGAGTTTGTTGTTTCTGAGGTTCAAAAGAGTATCAACTTCGAGCGTATGATTTTACAAGGTGCATCCGTATCCAATACCAGTATCGGTGGTGTCGGTACGGTGGGTATTGCGTACTTTTTAAGATAAAACTGACTATCAAGGAGATGACCATGAATATTACATTCCCCAAATTATATCGCTATGACAGAATTCGTGAGCATGCTTATGTGGCAATTCCTTTTAAGATGGGAGAACTGCAAAGTGAACAAAAAGCACAAATCTGGGACGGGGATATCTTACTTCCTACACAAAATAAAGTTACCTCTTATCATAAGGACGGAAGTATCCGATATTTATTTGTAAGATTTATGGCTGACCTGCCGGCGAATCACAAGAAACAGCTGGAGATGAAAATAGGCGATGAGAAAAACTGTGAAGTGCAGGGGATTAAGATTTTAAAAAAGGAAGATGAACTTGAAGTGCATGGCGGAGTGGAATTCGCTGTGAAGGATGATTCAGAGAACTTGTTTGAATATGTAAAAGTGGCAGAGAAAGCATATCGGGCAAAGCAGTTTGTAGGTCCGGTGCTGGTAGATGGTGATGATTGCTGCTACCAGACAAAGCTGGGAGCTTGGGAGCTGGAAGAAGAGGGGCCTCTTGTGACTATTCTTTCCTGCATGGGCAAGTGTGTGGGCAATAGGGACATTTCATTTCAGATGCGGGTTATCTGTTATGCGGAAAAGCCATGGCTGGAAATTAGCTATCGGATTATTAATACAACCACGGATCCTCTTCATGTAAAGTCGCTGGTATTTGGAATTCTTTCTGAGGAGGAGGGCGTATTTTCTCCTATGCTTAAGAAGGACGATTTTAAGGGAGATTATCATACTGTAGGAATCAAAGAGCTTCCGGAAATCGAGAAGGAAATTACCGGAGTGCGCACCTGTGTGGGAAGTTCCAATTATAAGACAGATTTCATTATTGGAAAAGATGGAAAATCTGTGGAGAAATATGTGGATGCTGAGATGCTTTTGAAGGAAGCAAATGAGCACTTCTTTGAGGTATTTTATGGAACCTTCTTCGCAGACAGAACAGATGAGAATGGTGGTATCTGTGCTACTATTTTTCAGGCACAGCAGAATTATCCAAAGGCAGTAAAGGCGGACGTGAGTGGAATTTATGTAATGCTGGTTCCGGAGAATGTAGGTAAGATTGTAATGCAGCCGGGAATGTCCAGAGAACAGCGCTTTTTGTTACATTTTCATGATGCGGCAGAGACTTTGACAGAGCTGGATAACAGAAGTCTGATCTACCAGATGCCGGACAAGCCCTTTATTTCACCCGAGGTATTTGCGAAGGCTGATGTGATGCCGGATATCTTTGTGGCACCGGAGAGGGTTAACCAAGAGGTGGAGCTTGCGTTGATTGCAAGATGTGACGGTCATGGCAGGGCTATGGGTATGTTAAACTTTGGTGATGCACCGGATGCCAATTATACCTCTCAGGGACGAGGAAACGGCAAGCTGGTCTGGTCAAATAATGAATATGATTTCCCACATGCATGTGCACTGCAATATGCGCGTACGGGAGAGAGACGATTTTTAGATTATCTGATTGCATCTGCAAGACATTGGATGGATGTGGATGTGTGTCATTATAGTGATAATCCTCTTCATGTAGGAGGACAGTGGGAGCACTGTGCAAATCATTGTGGCATGGATATGGTGTGCTCTCATGAATGGGTGGAGGGTCTTTTGGACTATTATCATTTCACCGGAGAAAAAAGAGCATTTGACACAGCCATCGGAATCGGAGAAAATATATTAAGGTTGTTAGAGACTCCGACATATCAGGTGTCGGGGGAGAGTAACGCAAGAGAGACCGGCTGGGCGCTTCGAACGTTAACGGCTCTGTATGTGGAAACACATGATGAAAAATGGCTTGCGAAGGCAGATTGGATTATTTCCCACTTTAAGGAGTGGACCCGGGAATATGATGGCTGGATTGCACCCTATACAGATAATACATTGATTCGAGTGGGATTCATGATTTCTGTTGCAGCGGGAAGTCTGATGCGTTATTATAGAGTATTCCCGAATGAGGAGCTGAAAAAGATGCTGCTGGAAGCAGTGGATGATTTGATTGAAAATGGTATGCTGGGGAATGGGGTATTCTATTATAAAGAGCTTCCAAGCCTTAGCCGCATTGGAACGAATACACTTTTATTAGAGGCTCTTACCATTGGATACGAATTAACCGGTGATACCGGATATTTGTCTTACGGAATGAATACCTTTAAGTCAAATATTAAGGCTATGCCGTCAGGTGCACCCGGAACGAAATCAATTGCAGAAGATGCAGTGGTGTATAAGAATGCATCACCGAAAAATTTTGCACAGAGCTTTATACCACTTACGGTATTTTATAAAGCACTTACTGACCACGGGATGCTATAACGCTTCAGAGGCATGCAGATTTATGAAAAATGCTCGAGCAAGTTCACTTGCAGAGGAGCATTTTCATGAATCTATATGGCGGAAGCTACACATTCGCAAAAGGAAAGCCTCAAAGAGGCGGTTTTGCGAATGGGGCTCTGAAGTGTGAGGATAATGAAAAGGGGATGAGAAGTTGAAACATCTAAAAAAAGTTTTTTATGTACTGGCATGTTGCTTAATGGCACTATGTATTTTCGTATTGGTAATTGCGTTGAATCCGCCAATGTCAGACGAAATTGCAAATATGTTATATGGAGAGGGCGGAATGCTGGTTTCTGAGGAGACTCCTGCTCCGGAGGAAGAGCCTACACAGTCACCGGTAGAAGAAAGTGAGCCACTTGCTACGGATACGCCTATCATGACGCCTATGCCGCTATTTACAGCTGCTCCGGAAGCTACCTACGATCCGGCTGGCAGAGGTGCAGTATATGTGATAACTACCACCTTGAATGAAGAAGTAGTGACTCCTTATGTGGAGAGTGGTGCCTATCTTGTTGTACCGGAAGCAGTAGCAGGGCTGGCAGGTTATACCCCTATTGATGTGGAATTGGTTACCCAGGTAACACCGGAGCCAACAGCCACACCGGAGATTACCGCTACGCCGGAGCCCACAGCTACGCCAACTGTGAGTCCATCAGAGACGTCAGACCCTAATGCTACCACAGCACCAACTGAGGCACCAACAGCCACACCGGAGGTGACAGCCACACCGGTGCCATCGCCAACAGCTACTCCCCATCCGGAAGCATCCTTGATTGAGCTGGAGTATGAGGATTTATATTTTGAACCGCTGTTCTATCCATATTATCATATGCTGGATACCAGAGAGCAAGTGCTTTATAACCAGATTTACGTGCATATGGTGGAGAAGAGAGAGTATGTGGAGCCATATGCAGAGCTTCCTTCCGCAGTAGTAAAGAATGTATTTGAAGCGGTTTATAATGATCATCCGGAGCTGTTTTATGTGGACACAGCCTTTTCTTGTACCGTGGATGCTGACAGCAGGGTAGTGGCTATTACATTAAAATACAATGAACTGGCAGATGATTTGACTTCTGCAAAGAAAACCTTTGACTTAGAGGCCGGAAAGATTTTAAGCGAGGCAAAGAAACTGGATGGCAATTATGAAAAGGAAAAGTATGTGCACGATAAGCTGACAGAGCTGGTGACCTATACCGAAGGTGCGGATTTGTCTCAGAGTGCTTATAGCGCCCTGGTAAATAAAGAGACAGTATGTGCCGGTTACGCCAGAGCCTTTCAGTATTTGATGCAGCAGCTGGGTATTCCCTGCTACTACTGTACCGGATACAGCGGTGTAAATCATGCATGGAACATTGTATATCTCTATGGAGATTATTATAATGTGGATGTGACCTGGGATGATACAGATCCTGCTACCTATGATTATTTCAATCGTACGGATGGGGATTTGACTAAGACTCATCAGCGTAAGAATCTTTCCGTGAATCTTCCTGCATGTCTGGGAACCACTTACAGGGATTTGGCTGTGATGGAAGAGACAGAAGCGGAAGATGATTGGTGGACACAGGAGGAGGAAGATCCTCTGGAGAAGGAGTTGGCGCTATATTATGATACCTGCTTCGAGCGTATCGTAGGTAACGGAATGGGGACGAAAGAATATGTGGATGTATACAGCGCAGATATGTGGAAGAAGCTATGTGAAGTATACGAGAATGGTCAGGTAAGCCAAGCATTCTTTACCAGAGCTTTCCATACTACCGGCGGCTCCAGCATGGCTATGCGTGTGCAGGGACAGGTTCAGGAAAACGGAACCTATAAGGTTACCCATACCATTGTAATCGATTAGTAAGGCAGGATAGAGTTTTTATGCTGGATAAATTAAAGGCACTAAATATTGACACAGGGAAAGGTCAGGAAAGCTTCGGGGAGGAATATCTTACCGAGCTGGAAAAATATGTGAAAAGTCTTGATTTTATGAGACTTGGGCAGGCGGTAAACGGTGGACGTTGGGAAAGTGCTATGATGACCATTCGCAGAATGACCATGCAGGCGGAGAAGCTTGGCCTTGTGTGTTTTGAAAGGCAGTTTACCGGGCTTAGACAAAATATTGCCCGGAAGGATGCCGTAGAAGTAAAAAACATCCTGAGTCTGGTAATTCGAAAGAGAATCCAGATTCAGGATGCTTTAAAAAAACAAAATTAAACCATTGGAGCAATAAGGCGGAGGATTGCTTGATAAATTCTTGTATGCAGCTTTCGCCTTAAACAATCTTCTAAAGTAATCTCATGACACTTAAGCAGTGTTTCTTCGAAGTCTCGTTTTATATCCAGAACAGCCTCCGTATCATAAAGATAGGTTGCACATTCAAAGTGCAGATATAGAGAACGATAATCCATATTGATAGTCCCCACAACACCGATTTTATCATCACACACATAGTTTTTCGCATGCATGAAGCCGGGAGTGTATTGATAAATCCGGACTCCGGAACGAATCAATTTATTATAATAGGACTGGGTTAAAAGGAAGATTGCTTTTTTGTCCGGAATGTTGGGAGTAATGATGCGGACATCAATGCCACGCTGTGCTGCCATACAGAGTTCCTTCTCCATTTCAGTGTCCAAAATCAAATACGGAGTGGTGATATACACATAATCGGTAGCATTTTTGATAATGTTCATATACACATTTTCGCCCAGAGTGTTGTTATCTAATGGGGTGTCGGAATAGGGTAGGACATAGCCGGCTGCAGTATCAATTTTACGGGAATAGGGATTTAAAAACGGTGTATAATCCTTGTCTGTCTGCAGAATGTTATTCCACATCTGCAGGAACATTATGGTGTGACTCTTAACGGCATCACCTTCCATACGAATACCGGAATCCTTCCAATGACCGTAGGGAGGGTTGATATTGAAATACTCATCCGCCATATTAAAGCCACCGGAATAACTGATTTTGTTATCGATAACCATAATCTTTCGGTGGTCACGGTGATTCATAAAGGCGTAGACTAAAGGCACCAGCGGGTTAAAGACACGGCATTTGATTCCTTTTTTGTTCATGCGTTTCATGAATTCCGGTTTCACAAAGGCTATACTGCCGAAGTCATCATAAATCAGCCTTACTTCCACTCCCTGTGCAATTTTCTCTAACAGAACTTCTTCAATCATGTGCCAGCATTCCGCATCTTCAATGGCAAAATATTCCATAAAGATAAATTCTTTGGCATTTCGCAGATCTTCCAGCATGGAGACCAAGGCTTCATCCGCAAGCGGAAAATATTTTACCGAGGTATTCTTATATACCGGAAAGGTACTTGTGGTCTGGATGTATTTCAATTGATTATGAATATAAATATTGTTCTCCCTTAATTCCTCCAAGATATCTTCTTTGGGCAGAAGATAAGGGATAAAAGTACGATGTACCTGATCGTATCTTCTTTTAACTGTTCTGGTAATACCACGACGTCCGAACATACTGTAAAGACAGAGGCCAAATGCCGGGAAGGCTAAAATGACGGCTGTCCAAAGAAGTCTGGCCGCAGAGTATTCGCTTCTGGAATTGATTCGGATGACAACGATTACAGCAATAGCCTCCAGGATAACCGTACATAGCACCGAATACTCACTAAAGGCGGTCCATAAACTGACCAACCACAAAATTTGAACCAGAATACAAAGAAGGGTGAAAACAACACGGCCGAATACGACCTTTAAAATTTTATGCAAACTCATATAACTTCCTCGTAAATAGTATAATTAATATTTTTTCCAGCATGCCGGATGGAAGAAAATCAACATGGGATAGATTTCCAAACGCCCTGCCAACATGTCAAAAATCATGACAAATTTGGAAAAGTCTGAGAAGAAAGAGTAGTTACAGGTTGGTCCTACCAGACCAAAGCCCGGACCTACGTTGTTAAGCATGGTTACTGTGGTGGTGAAGCTGGTAGTGAGGTCTTGGCCGTCAATAGATATTAATAACAGGCTAAAGAGCAGAATAATAAAATATGCTGCAGTAAAAACATTTGTTGAACGGATGACTTCATCTTTTAGGGCGTGACCATCCATTTTGATTACCTTTACCAGATTGGGATGAATCAGGTTGCTAAGCTCCTTGCGGATAGTTTTGAAAAGAATTACCACACGGGAGAATTTAAAACCACCGGCAGTAGAACCGGCACAGCCTCCGGTAAACATCAAAAGGAGCAGGATGGTTTTAGAAAATGCAGGCCAGATATCAAAATCTGCACTGGCATATCCGGTGGTAGTAACAATGGAGCCTACCTGGAAAAAGGCATGACGTAGTGCGTCGCCCACATTCTGATAAATCTGATAGATATTTCCTGCAATCAGCAGGCCGGAGACAAGTACAGCACCTAAATATGCCCGTACTTCTTCCAGCATAAATGCATCCTTAAACTGTTTACTGATAATCAGGAAAAATGCGGAATAATTAATACCGCTGATAATCATAAAAACAGTAATAACAATCTGTGCGGCAACATTCCCGTTAGCTGTAAAGGAGTTGTCTATTGCAAAACCACCGGTTCCCGTGGTACCAAAGGCGAGAGTCATACTGTCAAACAGTGGAAGACCACAAATCAATAAGAGAATGACTACTATAACAGTAAGGGAAATATAAATCATGTACAGAATTTTGGCGGTGTCCTTAACTTTGGGAAGTAGCTTTCCTACAGAAGGTCCGGTACTCTCTGCTTTCATCAGATTCATGGTAGAGCCCCCCATCATAGGAAGAATAGCCATAATAAATACAAAAACCCCCATACCGCCAATCCATTGGGTAAAGCTTCGCCAAAAAATGCTGGCGTGGGAGAGTGCCTCCACATCCGTTACGATACTTGCACCTGTGGTGGTAAAGCCGGAAACCGTCTCAAAAAGTGCATCGGTAAAATGTGGAATTTCGCCGGTAAGCATAAATGGTAAACTACCAAAGAGACTAAGAACAATCCAACCTAGAGAAACTGCGGCAAAGCCTTCCTTTACGTATAGATTTCCCTTTCGGCTGCCAATGGTTGTTTCTAAAAAACCAAGACCACAGCAAAAAATAGCCACTGCTGCAAAACAAAGAGACTCCTTATATTCTCCGTAGCAAAGTCCGACAATTACAGGGAGAATCATAAACAGTGCCTCAAATTTTAAGATGCAGCCCACAATATAGTGTAACACTTTATAATTCATGACATACCTCTTTAGTCCTCAATGATTTCACGAATATCTCCAAGATGGGCGTTGGTGGTTACCATAACAACGGAGTCACCTACATTCAGCATGTCCTGACCACTTGGGATGATAACGGTTCCTCTGCGGTAGATGCTACAAATCAGGATATTCTTACGGAGCTTCATATTAAGCAGAGTTGTGCCGGTAATGCCGGGGATTTCTTCGTTAATAAGAAATTCCAAGGCTTCGACTCTGCCGTCCTGCAGTTTGTACAGATTCTCCACATTGGTATGTAAGGAAGCGTTCATGGAACGGGCATATTTTACGATAGAATCTGCTGTCTGGAAACGAGGATAGGAGATACTATCCATTTCTAAATCATTAAGCACGGATGTAAAGTTGGTACGGTCAATTTTAGTAACCACTTTGGCACCGGATACCTTCTTGGCAAAAAGGGAGAGAAGGATGTTTTCCTCATCCAGACCGGTAAGTGCAGCAAAGCCCTGCACACGTTCAAGACCTTCTTGCATAAGGAGTTTTTGGTTAGTTCCGTCGCCACAGATAATGGTGGCCTCCGGCAGAAGCTCACTTAATTCCTTGCAGATTACTTCATTACTTTCAATAATCTTTGTCTCAATTCCTACCGCAATCAGACGCTGGGCAAGATAGTAGGCGATTTTACCACCGCCGACTAACATGGCAGTACGGATGCGGCCGATATTGATGCCGATTTTTTTAAAGAATTCACTTGCCTTGGATGGTGTGGACACGATTGCTACCGTATCACCTACGTGAAAGACAAAGTCACCACGAGGAATGAAAACTTCATCCTCACGGGTAACGGTACAAACCAGTACATTACATTTCAGATGTTGACGGATATATGTCATAGGCTGGTTCTTCAGCGCACATTCTTCGGTAACACGGAAATGTAGCATTTCAATTCTTCCCTTGGCAAAGGTATCTATTTTCAGGGCAGAAGGGAACTGGAAAATGCGCGCAATCTCTGATGCGGAGGCAAATTCCGGGTTGGTAATCATGGAGATTCCCAGCTGCTCTCTTAAGAATTCTGACTCAGACTGATAGAGTGGGGTTCTGATTCTTGCGATGGTTTTGCAATTACCTGTTTTCTTTGCCAGTACGCAGCAAAGCAGATTCTGTTCATCAGAGCCGGTAACGGCAATCAGTAAGTCTGCTTTAGTAATTCCTGCCTCTAAAAGCGTCTGGTAGCTTACACCGTTACCGATGACGCCCATGGCATCTAATTCATCTGTAATAGCACGGACACGTTCTTCTTTTTCGTCAATAACTACGATGTTATGGTCTTCCCCACTGAGCTGTTCCACAAGGGTATAGCAGACCTTTCCACATCCTACGATAATTATTTGCATAAACTTTTCCTCTCATGTCACATTGTGTCAAAACAAACACTTTTTTATTATAGCACAAATTATATTTATAGGGGAATTATTTTAGGTACATGCCTCATATAATTTCCTATGGAGGAATATTATGAGTGTGGAGCTTGAAAAACTATTTCCGGCAGACATGAAAACTTTGTTTAAACAGGTGCTGGAAATGAAGGAACTTCCCGAGGAAATCCGTATAAGGCTGGATAAACCTGTGATGATCTCCGGGTATGGGAAAGAATATTTTATCAAAGAAGACGGCAGTCTGTCGGAGCATCTGTCAGAGGGATACCTTGTGCGTAAGGGTGATTTACATAGAATCATGGAGCATTTTACCAGATATTCGCCTTACGCCTTTGAATCAGAGCTGAGTCAGGGATATCTATCTCTTCCGGGAGGGCATCGTATCGGTGTAACCGGAGAAGTTGTATCCGATGTGGATGGTAGTGTTAAGACATTGAAAAATATCAGTGGTATTAATATTCGAATTGCCAGATTTATGATGGGAGTTTCCGAAGGATTGCTTCCCTTTGTATATGAAGATGGAGCTCCTGTAAGTCTACTGATTGTTTCTCCACCGGGGTGCGGAAAAACAACCATGCTGCGTGACTTTATCCGTTTGTATTCAGAGGGGAATACCTGTGGAAAGGGCCTAAATGTAGGAGTGGCGGATGAACGCATGGAGATTGCCGGTTCCTATATGGGACAGGCACAGATGCCTCTTGGAGCAAGAACGGATATCCTGAGTGGCTGCAAAAAGGCGGAGGGGGTACTTATGCTGATTCGTTCCATGAATCCTCGGGTAATTGCTGTGGATGAAATCGGAAGAGCGGATGAAATCCGAGCATTAAAGTATGCGTCAACCTGTGGAATCACGCTGTTAAATACCATACATGGCACAGATATGCAGGATTTAATGGGGAAAGAAAAAATTCTGGGAGAGAGCTGGCTCAATATGTATGGGAGAATTATCTTTTTGTGTAAGGAAAAGGGGCGTTTCGGTGTCAGAACCCTATGGAAGAAGGATGAGGAGGGAGAGTGGTTATGTGTAAGATTTTAGGGCTTCTCTGCATGTTCCTTGGATGTAGCTTTCTGGGAATCGGACGAGCCATGGAGTATAAGGAAAGAGAGGAAAATACCCGTTATCTGGTATATATACTGGACTGTCTGGTTAGTCAGATTGTCTATCAGCAAAGTACCTTAGAGGATTGTATGTATGAGCTCTCAGGGAAGGTGAGGGAACCGTATAAGGGGTGTTTTCTTGATATCTATACTAAGATTCGGGAAAATACGCAGGTTACCCCCTTGGAAATAATGGAGCAGGAACTGAGGGCGCTTCTGGAAAGGCTTCACATTAACAAGGACATTGCAAAGCTTTTTGTGGAGTGTTTTACCTGCTGTGGATTTCAGGATACTGGGGGGATGGAGAAGGTCCTTAAGGGGATTAAGGAAAGACTTCTGGAGTTTAATGCAGGAGCCTTGGAGGAAAGTAGAAAACAGAGCAGACTGGCAGTGTATCTGGGGATGTTTGGCGGGATGTTTTGTGTGATTTTATGTCTGTAGGGAGGGCCTATGGAGGTCGGATTAATCTTTAAAATTGCGGCAGTGGGAATCTTGGTTACCATACTCAGTCAGGTGCTTAAGCATAGCGGAAGAGAGGAACATGCATTTCTTCTTAGTCTGGCAGCTCTGCTACTGGTGCTTTCATGGATTGTACCATACATATATGAGCTATTTACTACGGTGCAAAGTCTGTTTGAATTGTAGGAGGAGGAATATGGTAACTATAATTAGGATAGGTGCAATCTGCATTTTTTCAGTGCTGGTGGCACTCTTTTTTCGTTCTGTTAAACCGGAATACGGAATATATATGGGGTTCGCCGCAGGGCTTCTTCTGCTGGGATATGTGCTGGATGTGTTTGGCAGCGTGTATGGGATTCTTCAGGAGATTAAGAACTATTTGGGAGAGACCTATGATTACCTGGTGTTATTGATTCGGCTTGTGGCGATTACATACGTGTGTGATGTGAGCGGAAGTCTTTGCAGAGATGCGGGCTATGGAACCATGGCATCCCAGATTGAGGTGCTGGGAAAGCTGACGGTTCTTTTGTCCGGTATGCCCATACTTTTATCCGTTTTGGATACTATTCGTTTTCTGTAAGGAGAGGTCATGGATATTATTTCATATGATTCACTGCTTAAGGAGCTGGGGCTTAAGGATTTGCAGCAGGAATTTGATATGCTGTTCCCGGGCTATACCTTTTCCATGGATGGCATCTTAAGCAGGCTCTTTGAGGGTGATTTGCTGGGAGCGGGGGAGCTCTTTTTGCAAGGTGTGATAAGCGGGATGCAGCTGGAATTTGGGGGAATAAAGCAGATGCTGGTAATGCTTTTAACCCTTGGGATTTTGACCACACTTCTTTCAAGACTGGTTATGGTATTTGATAAGCAGCAGACCGCAGATATGGCAATGTATGTATTTTACGTGGTACAAGCCGGGATTATGATGCGGTGCTTTCAAAGGATGGCAGAGGTAGCGGGAGAGACCATAGGAAATGTTTTGGAGTTTGTTAAGTTTATGCTGCCGACGTATCTGCTCACTCTTACTATGTCGGGGGGAAATGTTACGGAAAAGACTTATACCACCATTTTACTTGGGATAATTCTTCTTATTGAGTATCTGTTTGTGAATATATGTCTCCCCCTTTGTTACATATATCTGCTGCTTGCAATTGTAAATACCATCTGGGGTGAGGAGAGGCTGGTGCTTTTTATGGGACTGATTCAGAAAGGAATAAGCCTTCTTTTGAAAGGGAGTCTGGGGGTGGTGACTGCGGTCAGTGTGGTGCAGAATATTCTTACCCCAAGTTTGGACAGACTCTCCAGAGGCACTATACAGAAGCTGGCAGGGGTACTGCCGGGAATCGGTCAAGTGACGGAAAGTACCATTGAGCTGATGTTGGGAACCATGTCCGTTTTAAAAAATGGTGTAGGAATATTGTTTTTAGTGCTTTTGATAGGGATTTGTATCGCACCCGTCATATATTTGTATATCGTAGCCTTTTTGCTGGAGGTGGTAGCAGCGTTTACGGGAATCGTAGCCGGGAAAGGAAGCACGCTGCCCATTCACCGGACGGCGGAAAGTATCTATATGCTCCTAAAAACAACAATGACAGCTTGTCTTTTGTTCCTGTTATCTGTCAGTATGGTGACCTTATCCACGGGAGGACTGAGATGACGGCAGTCGTAGATTTTATTAAGCAGATGACCATTTTCCTGATAATGGCGAAAATGATTTTGCACCTACGGCCTAAGGCAGAATATGAGAAATATCTGAAGCTGATAGTGGGAATCATGGTGCTTGCTATGGTGATGGAAATGGGAATCGGACTTGTGCGGGGAGGCGGAGAACTTCTATGGGAGGAGAAAATGATTTTATGGGAGAGAATACTATCCGAAAGCTATTAAAGAAAGAGAATATGGTGCTACTGATTCTGGGAGGTCTTTTGTTGGTGGTAATCGCCATGCCCGTGGGCAGTGGAGAGAAGAAGAAAGATGCTACAGAGACCGGAAACTACTCTGTGGTACAGGCAGAAGCTGTGGTAGATGAGTACAGCAGCCTTTTGGAAAAGCAGCTGGAGGATATGCTTTCCAAGGTAACGGGAGTGGGCAGTGTAGAAGTAATGATTACCTTAGAAACAACTACGGAGAAGGAGCAGATTCTCTATCCACAGGTGGAGGGGGTGCTGGTAAGCTGCGAGGGTGCCGGAAAGGGGACTGTAAATGCAGAGATTACAGAAGCTCTACAGGCACTTTTTAATCTGGACGCCCACAAAATAAAAGTTTTATCTATGAATGGAGGAAGCTAGGATGCATATCGGGAGAGCCGGAGGCATACAATAAATTAGGAAAAATGTATAAGGAGTCTATTCATGAAAAACCTTATTAAAAAAAATCAACTGATGATTACCGCACTTGCACTTATGCTTGCTATTGCAGGATATTTGCAGTTTGCAGGAACTACGGTAGATGACCGGCCAAGCTACGCGTCTGATATGGAAAGCCTGGATACGGATGCACAGGTTGTAATGGAAGATTATCTGGAAGAAGACATGGAATTTGTTTTGGATGAAACCTACAATGTGAATGAGACAGAGACCGCAGATGCAGGGGAGATTACTGTGGAGGCAGATTTGGCACAGGTACTTCCGGAGAACGGAGAAGTGCCGGGAGAAGCTGTGTATACCTCAACCGGTGGTGTGGCAGTTCTTTCCGATGCAAAGCTTTTAAAGGAGCAGGTTCGCTCAAAGAACAAGGAAACACTGATGGAAATCATCAATAGTACAACAATTGCAGATGATAAAAAGCAGGAGGCTTTAGATACCATGGTGGAGATGACAGAGATTGCGGAGAAGGAAATGGAAGCGGAGATTCTTCTTGAGGCAAAGGGCTTCTCTGATGTAGTGGTAAGTATCGGAGAGAACGAAGTGGATATCGTTGTGGCAGCAGTATCCTTGAGTGACGCAGAGCGTGCACAGATCGAAGATATTGTAAAGCGTAAGACCGATATCGGTGCGGAAAATATTATTATCAGTACTGCAAATTAACTTACATAATAAAAAGATACCAAAGAGAAAAGTTTTGTGGTATACTCTAGACAATAATGCGCTAGTTTTGAAAATGGGAGAGCATAAATGAATACAAAAAGAGTATTTCTAATTGTACTTGATAGCTTTGGAATCGGTGAAATGGAGGATGCAGCTGCCTATGGTGATTACAATGTAAACACCCTACGCAGCGTATCTGCCAGCCCGTTTTTTCATATGCCCAATATGAAACGTTTGGGGCTTTTTAATTTGGATGGTGTCGCCGTGGGAGAAAAGGAGGAGCGTCCTCTTGGCAGAATCGCCAGACTAAAGGAGGCCTCTAAGGGAAAGGATACCACCATCGGTCATTTTGAGATTGCCGGTGTGTACAGCGGTAGTCCTTTGCCCACTTATCCCAATGGATTCCCGGAGGAAATTATAGAAGAATTTTCCAAGGCCTGCGGAAGAAAGGTACTTTGTAATAAGCCCTATTCCGGTACAGAGGTAATCAAGGATTACGGCAAGGAGCATATGGAGACGGGGGCACTGATTGTCTATACCTCGGCAGACAGTGTATTTCAGATTGCAGCTCATGAGGATATCGTCCCAGTGGAGCAGCTTTATGAATACTGTAAAATTGCAAGGAAAATCCTGACCGGGGAGCACGGTGTGGGAAGAGTTATCGCCAGACCCTTTGTGGGGGAACCGGGCAATTTCACCAGAACCAGCCGCAGGCACGATTATTCCATAGAACCACCTTCAGTGACCATGCTGGACCAGCTTCGGGCAGCAGGCAAGGATGTCATCGGTGTAGGTAAAATCAATGATATCTATGCAGGCAAGGGTATCACAGAGTACGTGTATACCAGCGGTAATGCAGATGGTATACAGAAGACCTTAGAATATTTGGATAAGGACTTCGAGGGCTTATGCTTTGTGAATCTGGTGGATTATGATATGCTTTATGGTCATCGTAGGGATGTGGATGGCTATGCCAAGGCACTTTCCTATTTTGATGAAAAGCTTCCTGAGATAATGGAGAAGCTCAAGGAAGATGATATTTTGATTATTACCGCAGACCATGGCTGTGACCCGGGCTATGACAAAACCACGGATCACACCAGAGAATATGTACCCATGGTGATGTATGGTAAGTGTGTAGTACCCGGGAATCTGGGAACAAGGGATACCTTTGCAGATATCGGTGCGACTGTGCTTGACTATTTTGGAATAAAATCACAGTTTTCAGGAGAAAGCTTATTTAGATAAATAAAGGAGAAAAATTATGTCAAATTACGCTAATGAAATTAACAAACGAAGAACGTTTGCTATCATATCCCACCCGGATGCGGGTAAAACAACATTAACAGAGAAGTTCTTGTTATATGGTGGTGCCATTAACCTTGCAGGTAGTGTTAAAGGTAAGGCAACTGCCAGACATGCAGTTTCCGACTGGATGGAAATTGAGAAGCAGAGAGGTATTTCTGTAACCTCTTCTGTACTTCAGTTTAATTATGACGGCTATTGTATCAATATTTTGGATACTCCGGGACATCAGGATTTCTCAGAGGATACCTACCGTACCCTGATGGCAGCAGACTCTGCAGTGATGGTAATCGACGCATCCAAGGGTGTAGAGGCACAGACCAGAAAGCTTTTCAAGGTATGTGTTATGAGACATATCCCTATTTTTACCTTTATCAACAAGATGGACAGAGATGCCAACGATACTTTTGAGCTTTTAGATGATATTGAGAAAGAGCTGGGAATTGCTACCTGTCCCGTAAACTGGCCAATCGGCTCCGGTAAGGGCTTTAAGGGTGTATATGACAGGGAGAAGAAGAGCGTGTTTACCTTCTCTGATACCGAAAAGGGAACTAAAGAAGGTGAGACTCAGGAGGTTTCTATTCAGGATGAGGCACATCTTCGTGAACTTCTTGGTGATGAGGCAGCAGAAAAGCTTCTGGATGAAGTGGACTTGCTTGACGGTGCAAGTGCAGAGTTTGATTTAGAAGCAGTACAGGCCGGTGAACTTACTCCGGTGTTTTTCGGTTCTGCGCTCACTAACTTTGGTGTAGAGATTTTCTTACAGCACTTTTTACAGATGACTACCACACCGCTTCCCAGAAAAGCGGACAAAGGTCTTATCGACCCGGTAGAAAATGAGTTCAGTGCTTTTGTATTTAAGATTCAGGCAAATATGAATAAAGCCCACAGAGACCGAATTGCATTCATGAGAATCTGTTCGGGTCGTTTTGATGCCAATATGGAAGTAAGACATGTACAGGGAAACAAGGTAATGCGTCTTTCTCAGCCTCAGCAGATTATGGCGGACGAGCGTAAGATTCTGGACGAGGCTTATGCGGGAGATATTATTGGTGTATTTGATCCGGGTATCTTCTCTATCGGCGATACTATCTGTATGCCTAAGGAGAAGTTCTGCTACGAGGGTATTCCCACCTTCGCACCGGAGCATTTTGCCAGAGTACGTCAGGTGGATACCATGAAGAGAAAGCAGTTTGTAAAGGGTATTGAACAGATTGCACAGGAAGGTGCTATTCAGATTTTCCAGGAGTTTAACACCGGTCTCGAAGAAATTATCGTAGGCGTGGTAGGTGTGCTTCAGTTTGACGTTCTGAAGTATCGTCTGGAGAATGAGTATAACGTGGAAATCCGTCTGGAGAATCTTCCTTACGAGCATATTCGCTGGGTAGAGAATAAAGAGGAGATTGATTTGACCAAGATTGTAGGTACTTCTGATATGAAGAAGGTAAAAGACATGAAGGGTAATCCGCTTCTTCTCTTCGTGAATTCATGGAGTGTGGGTATGACCTTAGATCGTAATAAGGGTCTTATCTTATCTGAGTTTGGACGAAATAACTAATTGTTGAATGGAGAATGATTTTGAAAAAGTATAGGTTAGCCATTGGAATTCTCGCAGCGTTTCTACTGACCGGCTGTGGTATGGAAGAGTACTTTGCTCCGGCAGTGATGGAGACTCCGGAGGATGAAAAAATACTGACCATAGAGCTTTTGGAAAGTGAAATCAGTGAAGAAGTTTCCGGAGAGGAGGAGACTGAGAACGGGACTCTGCCGGAGCCTACTGCAGAGTCTACCGGAGAATTTGATGATCCGGCACAGTGGACCTATGCTTATGATCAGCTGGATGAAGCATCAAAATCCTGGTACAGGGTTATCAATGCTTCCCTGCTTGCCATGGGGGATTCCCCGGTGACTCTTACAGAGGAAGGGCTGGCAGGAGGACTTACGGAAGAGGATATAGATAGGATTTTCCAATGTGTTCTCTTAGATCATCCGGAATATTTCTTTGTAACCGGATATCAGTATACCAAGTATACAAGAGGGGATGAGCTGGTCTCCATTGATTTTATCGGTACATACTCAATGGATAAGGAGGCAGCACTTGTCCGTAAAGAAGAAATCGAAGAGAGCGTCGCAGGGATTTTGGCGGGAATTGCTCCGGATGTATCTGACTATGAGAAGGTGCGCTATGTGTATGAGACCATTATCAAAAACACAGAATATAATATGGATGCACCGGATAACCAAAATATATATTCCGTACTTAAAGGCGGTGCTTCTGTATGTCAGGGATATGCTAAGACAACGCAGCTTCTTTTAAACCGTTTGGGTGTGGAGTGTACGCTGGTACAGGGAGATATAAAGGAAGGCGGGGGACATGCCTGGAATATGGTTTTGGTAGATGGTGAATACTACTACATGGATACCACATGGGGAGATGCCTCCTATCAGATGGAGAATATGGAGAGTAGCAATGTGAGGATTCCGGACATTAGTTATGACTATCTGTGTGTAACGTCGGCAGATTTGTTTCGGACGCATACTCTGGACTGTGTTGTAAGTATGCCGGAATGTACCGCTGTGAATGCCAATTACTATGTAAAAGAGGGGTGCTTTTTCTCTTCCTTTGATGAGGCTCAGGTGAACAGTTTGATTCAAAAGGTGACTGCAGAGGGTCGGGAGGAAATATATTTTAAGTGTGCGGATGAGAGTGTTTACGCCACTTTTAAGGAAAAGCTGATTGATGGAGGTAGTATCTTTGACTACTTGGGAGATACCCATTCTGCTGTGGCCTATACCCAGAATGACCAAGCATTTCTCTTGACATTTTGGATGACAAAGGGTTAAGGCTTGTGTTATAATCAAATGAAGACTACCATTAAGCGATGGAGGTAATTTAGATGGAAAAGAACTTGGATAGAAAAACTCTTGTAATCTCTAAAGATGAGGGCATGGGGGTTGTTGCGGTTGCAGATGATGTGCTTGCTATGATTGCAGGACTTGCAGCTACGGAAGTAGAAGGCGTATCCTCTCTTGGCGGCAACATTACCAATGAAATGATGAGTAAGGTGGGGCCTAAGAGCTTAAATAAGGGTGTCAGAGTAAATGTTTCCGAGGGAATGGTGAAAATTGATTTGGCAGTAGTGATGGAATATGGCTACAGCATTCCTGTTACCTGCGGAAAAGTGCAGGATAAGGTTAAGACCGCAATTGAAAATATGACCGGTATGACATGTAACGATGTAAATATCCGCATTGCCGGTGTAAAATTAAGATAATAAATACTAAGGAGTTTGTATGGGCAGACACGAGCAGAGAGAACAGCTTTTCCGACTGTTGTTCCGTATTGAATTTAATTCTCCGGAGGATATGCCGGAGCAGCTACAGCTGTTTTTTCAGGATGATGAGGTAAATTTTTCACAGAAAGTCAGAGACAGTATTGAGGATAGATATGAATTAGTGCTGGCAAAGCTTCCAGAGATTGATAAGATGCTGGATGAAAAGGCAGAGGGCTGGGATACTAAGCGAATGGGTAAGGTAGAGCTTACCGTGCTTCGTCTGGGCGTTTTTGAGATGCTTTTTGATGATGATATTCCGGTAAATGTGGCTATTAACGAAGCAGTAGAGATTGCAAAGCAGTACGGACAGGAGACTTCCGGAGGCTTTGTGAATGCAGTTTTAGCAAAATTTGTTCCTGAGAAGGAATAGGATATATGGCGAAAAGCGTATACACGGTAACACAAGTAAATGCTTATATTAAAAATATGTTCACGCAGGATTATATGTTGCAGTCCGTTTTCGTAAAAGGCGAGATATCGGGCTGCAAGTATCATTCCTCTGGACATATTTATTTTACGTTAAAGGATCAAAAAGGTGTCATCGCCTGTGTGATGTTTGCAAGGGATAGGTATCATCTGGATTTTACCTTAAAGGACGGACAGCAAGTGGTGGTTGGGGGCACGGTGGATGTCTTTGAGCGTGACGGTAAATATCAGCTGTATGCAAAGCAGGTAGTGCTTGACGGAACCGGCCTTTTACATGAGCGCTTTGAACAGTTAAAAAGAGAACTGGAAGAGCGGGGGATGTTTGCACCCCAGTATAAGCAGCAGATTCCCAAGTTTATTAAGACTCTGGGAGTGGTAACTGCGGATACGGGAGCTGCAGTCAGAGATATTATTCAGATTGCCACAAGACGCAATCCCTATGTGCAGATTATTCTTTATCCTGCTATTGTGCAGGGAGAGCAGGCAAGTGCCAGTATTGTAAAAGGTATCCGTGCTCTGGAACATTTGGGCGTGGATGTGATGATTGTAGGACGCGGTGGAGGCTCCATTGAGGATTTGTGGGCGTTCAATGAGGAAGTGGTGGCCCAGGCTATTTTTGATTGCAGCGTACCAATTATCTCTGCGGTAGGGCATGAGACGGATACCACCATTGCGGACTATGTGGCAGATTTGCGTGCACCCACACCGTCTGCGGCAGCTGAACTGGCAGTTTATGATGTGAGACTTTTCTTAAGTCAGCTGGAGGGGTATGCACAACTTCTGGAAAAGGATTTAAACAGAGTCGTAGCTGCAAGAAAAAGCAGACTGGAGCAGTACGAGGCCAGCCTTAAGTATTTAAGCCCCCAGAACCGCATCCGGGAGAAGCGCACTTATCTGCTGAAGCTGGAAGAAAGACTTGAGGAGCTGATGCAAAGTCGACTTACTAAGAATCGTCATCAGCTTGCAATATATATTGAACGGTTGAAGGGCGTTAGTCCTTTGAATAAATTAAACAGTGGATATTCCTATGTATCGGATGAGAATGGTAAAAATGTGAAAAGCGTGCAAGGGATATCAGAGGGACAGCCTCTTACAATACAGGTGACAGATGGTAAACTGTCTGCCACTGTAACAGGCATTTTGGGGGAATGAGGAAATTTTGAAAGTACCCTTTCAAATATTTATTAAGGCAGTATCGCAGGCTTGCCTGCGATATGCAGGGGGATAATTATGACAATAGAAGAGAATTTTGCCAAATTGGAAGAGACCATAGAGAAGCTGGAAAGTGAGGATGTATCCTTAGAGGATGCTTTTGCTGCTTATGCAGAGGGTATGAAGATATTAAAGGACTGTAATGACCAGATTGATAAGGTGGAAAAGCAGGTACTGAAGCTGACAGCAGAAGGGAAATTGGAGAATCTGTAATATGAGCAATTTTGACACTTCCATGAAGGAAAAAGTAAAAGAAATTGAGAAAATAATTGATAGCTTCCTGCCGCAGGAGTGCGGTTATCAGAAAGTGGTAATCCAGGCGATGAACTATAGCGTGCAGGCCGGAGGGAAGAGACTTCGTCCCATGCTGATGAATGAGACCTATCGTTTGTTCGGAGGCAGGGGAGAAGAAATTAAGCCTTTTATGGCTGCTATGGAAATGATTCATACCTATTCCCTGGTACATGATGATTTACCTGCTATGGATAATGATGAATACCGCAGAGGACGGAAAACTACCCATGTAGTATATGGAGAGGCTAATGCCATTTTAGCCGGTGACGCGCTGCTTAATTATGCCTTTGAGACTGCCATTAAGGCATTTGAAATTGCAGAAGATTTTGAACCGGAAAAAGTGAATGCAATGAAGGAGGTTTCTGTAGCGAGATCTCTTCAGGTGCTTGCGCGTAAGGCCGGTATATTCGGAATGATTGGTGGGCAGACTGCTGACATTCAGGCGGAAGAGAAGGAGTGTGTTTCTCTTGAGGAACTGGTATTTATTCATAAGCATAAAACGGCGGCTCTCATAGAAGCATCCATGATGATTGGTGCTATTTTAGCCGGAGCCAGCTTAAATGAAGTTCGTAAAATAGAAAGGTGTGCTTATAATGTGGGACTGGCATTCCAGATTCAGGATGATATTTTGGATGTGACCGGTACCCAGGAGGAGCTTGGAAAGCCTATCGGAAGCGATGAGAAGAATAATAAGCAGACCTATGTAACATTAAAAGGCTTAGAAGAGTCAAGGAAGGAAGTAGAAAGATTATCTCAGGAAGCAGTTGAAATTCTACAGGAAATTCCCGGAGATAGCAGCTTTTTAACAGAGCTCATTCATTCCTTAATTTATCGTACAAAGTAGGAGCAGGTATGTTACTTGAACAGATTAAAAATCCAAATGATATAAAGAATATTGAGGAAAAGGATTATGAGGCACTGGCAGAGGAAATCAGACAGTTTCTGATTCAGTCTATCAGTGTAACGGGGGGGCATCTGGGCTCTAATTTGGGCGCAGTAGAGCTTACTATGGCACTGCATTTGTCATTGAATCTGCCGGAGGATAAGATTATCTGGGATGTGGGACACCAGTCTTACACGCATAAGCTTTTGACCGGAAGAAGAGAGGGCTTTAATACTCTGCGACAGTATCAGGGACTCAGCGGTTTTCCTAAGAGAAAAGAGTCTAATTGTGATGCCTTTGATACGGGACACAGCTCCACCTCTGTTTCTGCAGGTCTGGGGCTGGCTAAAGCCAGAGATATTCAGGGAGAGGACAATACCATTGTATCGGTAATCGGCGACGGTTCCCTGACAGGTGGCATGGCATATGAAGCTCTGAATAATGCTGCAAAGCTGGAAACTAATTTTATCGTGGTTTTGAATGATAATAATATGTCCATCTCAGAGAATGTAGGCGGTGTCTCCAAATATCTTAACAATATCCGAACCGCAGACAGTTATCTGGGACTTAAGAAGGGGATCTATGATGCGCTTCTTGGAACCAGGCATGGAGACAACATGGTGTCCGGCATCCGTAGAGCCAAAAACAGTGTGAAGCATCTGGTAATCCCGGGAATGTTTTTTGAAGACATGGGACTTACCTATTTGGGGCCTGTGGATGGTCACGATATTAAGGGACTTTTAAGAGTATTCAAGGAAGCAAAGCGTGTGAAGGGCGCAGTGCTTGTTCATGTAATTACCCAGAAAGGAAAGGGATTTGCACCGGCAGAAAAGCATCCTGCAAGATTCCATGGAGCAGAGCCTTTTGAAATAGAGACAGGTCTGCCCAGCAAGCCAAGAAATAAGGCAAACTATACCGATATTTTCTCAACGGTAATGTGTAAGCTGGGGCAGCGTGATGAGAAAGTAGTAGCAATTACTGCCGCAATGCCGGACGGAACGGGATTAAAACGCTTCCGCAACATGTATCCGGATAGGTTTTTCGATGTAGGAATTGCAGAGGAGCATGCTGTGACCTTTGCTGCAGGACTTGCGGCGGGAGGCTTAAAGCCTATTGTGGCCATTTATTCCTCCTTCCTGCAGAGGGCTTATGACCAGATTTTGCATGATGTATGTATTCAGAACCTTCCGGTGGTATTTGCCATTGACAGAGCCGGAATCGTAGGAAGTGACGGAGAGACTCATCAGGGTATTTTTGATTTATCATTTTTATCCAGTATTCCCGGTATGACGGTCTGTGCACCTAAGAATAAATGGGAGCTGTCCGATATGCTGAAGTTTGCAGTGAATTTGGAGGCACCCATTGCCATCCGTTATCCCAGAGGAGAAGCCTATGATGGTCTGAAGGAATATCGTGAGCCTATTGAGTATGGTAAAGCAGAATGGATTTATAGGGAGCAGGATATTGCCCTTTTCGCAGTTGGAAGTATGGTAAAGACTGCAGAGGCTGTATATACGTCACTTAAGGAAAGGGGCTACAATGTCAGTCTGATTAACAGCCGTTTTGTAAAGCCTATTGATAAGGATGCGGTCAAGGAAGCTGCCAGAAATCATTCCATCATTGTGACCATGGAAGAGAACGTTGCAAGCGGCGGTTTTGGAGAAAAGGTTCTGCAGTACATGCAGGAGGAAGGGTTATCCTGTGATTTTATTCCTGTTACCATACCTGACGCATATGTGGAGCATGGTAATGTAGAACTTTTAAAGAAAGAAATCGGATTGGATAGCGAAAGCATTGTTCAGACGATTATTAAAAGAATGGAACAGATTTAGTAAGGATTAAGGAATGAAGGAACGTCTAGATATCATTTTGGTAAATAATGGGTATGCACCCTCCAGAGAGAAGGCTAAGGCCATCATTATGTCCGGTAATGTGTATGTAAATGGGCAGAAAGAGGACAAGGCCGGCTCTACCTTTGATGAAAGTAAGATTACCTTAGAGGTCCGGGGCACGCAGATGAAGTATGTAAGCCGCGGAGGTCTGAAGCTGGAAAAAGCAATGGAGTGCTGGGATATTTCGCTGGATAATAAGGTGTGTATGGATATCGGAGCATCTACAGGCGGCTTTACGGACTGTATGCTGCAGAATGGTGCCAGCAAGGTATATTCAGTAGACGTAGGTCACGGTCAGCTGGCGTGGAAGCTTAGAAACGATGAGCGTGTAGTGTGTATGGAGAAAACCAATTTCCGCTACATGGTGCCCTCTGATATTGAAGACAAAATTGATTTTGCCAGTGTGGATGTATCCTTTATCTCTTTGACAAAGATTCTTATACCGGCAAGAAATCTGTTAAATGAGAATGGCCAGATGGTCTGCCTTATTAAGCCACAGTTTGAAGCAGGAAAGGATAAGGTTGGGAAAAAGGGTGTTGTTCGTGAAATCAGCGTCCATGAGGAGGTTATCCGTAAGGCACTGGATTTTGCAGATTTTATCGGATTTGATGTGTTGCATCTGGAGTTTTCACCGATTAAAGGACCGGAAGGAAATATCGAGTATCTGATGCATATTCAGAAAAATGCAGAGAAATCGGAAGAAAAAGCGGATTTTACGGAGAAAGAAGCAGAAGATGCTTTAAATGAAATTATCACAGAAAAGAGTGGTATTTCTTACAGCGAAGAAGTAAATAAGCTGGTAAAGGAGATTGTGGGCAGAGCCCATGAGAGTCTGGATAAATGAAACATTTTCTAATTTATACCAATCATCATAAAGACCCGGAGATGGAAATTACCGGTAGGATTTCCACCTATCTGGAGGGGAAGGGCTGTAGATGCAGCTCTCTTACCAAGGAGAATGGCAGCGTTCTGGAGGAGACTGCGATTCCGAAGGATGTGTACTGTATGATTGTTATCGGTGGAGACGGAACCATGCTGCAGGCAGCCTGGGATACCAAACGTCTGGATATTCCCTTAATCGGTGTGAATCGTGGTACTCTTGGTTATATGACAGAGATTGAGCCGGGAGATCTGGAGGAGGCACTGGATAAGCTGGTAGCAGGTGATTTTACCACGGAGAAGCGAATGATGCTTCACGGAAGTATCAAGTGGAACAGTGGGGATGTACAGGAAGATTGGGCACTGAATGATATTGTAATTTCCAGAAAAGGTTCGTTGCAGATTCATAAATTGAAGGTATATGTCAACGGACAATTTTTAAATGAGTATAATGCAGACGGTGTGATTGTCAGCACACCCACCGGTTCTACCGGATATAGCTTATCTGCAGGAGGTCCTATTGTAGAGCCCAAGGCAAGGCTTATTATGCTGACGCCGATCTGTCCACATACTTTGAATGCCCGCAGTATTATACTGTCACCGGAGGATGAGATTGTGATTGAAGTGCCGGCAGACAGAAACGGAGAAGCGCAGGCAGTGGAAGCCAGCTTTGATGGAGCACATATGGTTTCTATGAAGACAGGGGAGAAGATTAAGATTGTTGCTTCAGAAAAGACCACAGAGATTATTCAGATTAATAAAGTGAGCTTTTTGGAAGTGTTACATAAAAAGATGAGTGACCATTAAAAGGAGCGAGAAGGGTGAAAAAAAGCAGACATAGTAAGATTGTGGAGATTATCGAAAATAATGTAATTGAAACCCAGGAAGAGCTGGCTGCGAAATTGAAGGACTCCGGCTTTGAGGTAACTCAGGCTACGGTTTCCAGGGATATCCGGGAGCTAAATCTGACAAAGGCACCTACCGGCGATGGTAAGCAGAAGTACATTGTTTTAAAGAATGATGACAGACATCTGGAAGGA
>JAFUKH010000099.1 GCA_017467845.1 Lachnospiraceae bacterium
AATTATACCGCGTGGTAGCTGACCTTTACAGCTTAAAGCTGCTCAGTTCCGTAACAGACCTTTCTTACGGACTGCTTTCTATTATTCCGAAGGATGCAGAGGGTAATGTAATTGAAAACTTCTCTGACACCATCATCCATACGGAAGGCAGAGAAGTAAAGGCATGGGAAGCCATTGCTAACTATATGGAATCCTTTGAAGATACCGATGGCGACGGCATTGCCAATGTGGGTTCCCGTTATGCTTCCTATGAGGGCAGAAAAGTAGTAGAAGACAGCAAAAAGCTGGGTGATTTAGTAAAGCAGCCGAATAAGTTCTTTTTCTGGATTATCGGCATAGTATTAGTTGTGGTATTGCTGCTTGTCCTGATTCTCGTGCTCATTGTAAAGGGCGTTAAGAAACGTTCCGCAAGAAAGTTGATAGAGAAGAAAGAACGTCTTCGCAACAAAATCTGATAGGTTTCATCTATATCTTTTGGATGATTGTTTTTTGATTTAGATTTTACGCAAAGCAGACGGTGGAATTTTATCCGACAGGAACCCTTGAGCGACGTTGGTACTTAACGAGGTGTTTTCGAGTTTAGTACCATTACGTCGTGAGGGAGTGAAAGCGAGTTCCGAAGGATAAAATTCCACCGTCTGTTTTATTAAAAATTAAATTAAAAAAATTTTTCTCAAAAAGGTATAGACGAAATGAGTTTTTTGTGAGAAAATATGTATGATGCAGAAAAATGTCGTTTTGTAAGTTTGTTAAAAAGCTGACAATGACTTGTTTCTGTTCTGAAAATTAAAAAGATGGATTGAAAGGAGTTCCAAACATGATCATCTATTCTCATGAAGTAGAAGAAATGTGCCCAGTAGCTCAGGGTGTACATCACGGTGCAGCCCCAATTCCAGAGGAAGCAAAATGGGTAAAATCGAAAGAAGTAAAGGATATTTCCGGTCTGACACATGGTATCGGCTGGTGTGCTCCACAGCAGGGCGCTTGTAAGCTGACACTGAACGTTAAGGAAGGTATCATCCAGGAAGCATTAGTTGAGACAATCGGCTGCTCCGGTATGACACACTCTGCAGCTATGGCAGCAGAAATTCTTCCGGGCCTTACAGTTTTAGAAGCATTAAACACAGACTTAGTTTGTGACGCTATCAACACTGCTATGAGAGAGCTCTTCTTACAGATTGTTTACGGTAGAACACAGTCCGCATTCTCCGAAAACGGTCTTCCTGTAGGTGCAGGTCTTGAAGACTTAGGTAAGGGCTTAAGATCTCAGGTTGGTACTATGTACGGTACATTAAAGAAGGGTCCTCGTTACCTTGAAATGGCAGAAGGCTATGTAACAGGTATCGCTCTTGACGCTGACAACCAGATCATCGGTTACAAGTTCGTAAGCCTTGGTAAGATGACAGACTTCATCAAGAAGGGTGATGACCCTAACACCGCTTATGAAAAGGCTTGTGGCCAGTACGGTCGTGTTGCTGATGCGGTTAAGATTATTGACCCAAGAACTGATAAGGAAATTTAATTAAGAGGAGGAAACTATAATGGCTTTATTTGAGTCTTATGAAAGACGTATTGACAAAATCAATGCAGTTTTAAACAGCTATGGTATCGCTTCTCTTGAAGAAGCTGAAAAGATTACAAAGGATGCAGGTCTTGATGTTTACAATCAGATTAAGGGCATCCAGCCAATCTGCTTTGAGAACGCTTGCTGGGCATACATCGTAGGTGCAGCTATCGCTATCAAGAAGGGTTGCAGAAAGGCAGCAGACGCAGCAGCAGCTATCGGTGAAGGTCTTCAGGCTTTCTGTATCCCTGGCTCCGTTGCAGATACACGTAAGGTAGGTCTTGGCCATGGTAACCTTGGTAAGATGCTCCTTGAAGAAGAAACAGAATGTTTCGCATTCTTAGCAGGTCACGAGTCCTTCGCAGCAGCTGAAGGTGCTATCGGTATCGCTGAAAAGGCAAACAAGGTTCGTACTAAGAAGTTAAGAGTAATCTTAAACGGTCTTGGTAAGGACGCTGCTCAGATTATCGCAAGAATCAACGGTTTCACCTATGTTGAAACAGAGTATGATCCATACACAAACACTGTTAAGGAAGTATTCCGTAAGCCATACTCCACAGGTCTTCGTGCAGAAGTTAACTGCTACGGTGCAAACGATGTTTGCGAAGGTGTTGCTATCATGCACAAGGAAGGTGTTGACGTTTCCATCACAGGTAACTCCACCAACCCAACCAGATTCCAGCATCCTGTTGCAGGTACTTACAAGAAGGAATGTATCGAGCAGGGTAAGAAGTACTTCTCCGTAGCTTCCGGTGGTGGTACAGGTAGAACACTTCATCCGGATAACATGGCAGCAGGTCCTGCTTCCTACGGTATGACCGATACTCTCGGCCGTATGCACTCCGACGCTCAGTTCGCAGGTTCCTCCTCCGTTCCGGCTCACGTAGAAATGATGGGTCTTATCGGTGCAGGTAACAACCCAATGGTTGGTATGACTGTAGCAGTTGCAGTTTCTATTGAAGAAGCAGCTAAGGCGAACAAGTTCTAGTTTTTTAGAACTTGCAGCGAGTTTGTAAAACTCGCTTGGTAAGATGCTAATAAGAAAATAGCATAAATAAAGCGTTTTCAGGGTTCTTGGAAGATGATTCCAAGAACCCTTTTTATTGTCCGTAACCAAAAAATAACCCAATTGAAATTTTAAAATACAAGAGCTGAATGGATATTATACGCAAGGATGGGTTATGAAGAATCAAGAGAATGTTTCTAAGGAGTATTATTTGGAGGGCTATATCTATTTGGCATTGAGCAGCCAAAAGAGTATAGCTCTTTTTTTTTAGGAAAGATGGAAAATTTAAAAAAATTACGGGAGAATATCGAATATGGTGAACAGGCAGAAGATTTATTGCTGGCAGCCAAGTATTTTGAGCGTATTGATGACCATGTTACAAATATTGAATGAGTAATTCTCTATTACTGGCCGCCATGTAGATGATGAATAAATAAAATATAAAACTTTGTGAAGCCTTTGCAAAATAGTAAATGTCTTTTTATCTGGAGAGTTTCTTAGACATGCTTACAAGGAATCCATCCGGCATCTTCTTCATGTTTAATGCTTCTTCAATATCATAATCAACGAATTCACCATGGCGATAAGCAACCACGCGATTAGATTTGCCACTGCATAAAAGCTCAACTGCTTTTGCACCCATGGCAGAGGCATAAACTCGGTCTTTCGCTGTTGGGCTTCCGCCACGTTGAATATGACCAATGATGGTTGCTCTGGTCTCTACACCGGTAGCTGCTTCAATTCTTTTTGCCAGAGCATCAGAGTGTCCAACACCTTCTGCGTTGATAATAATATGATGGGTCTTACCGACTTTCTTTCTTTCAATAATGTTCTGAATAATTGCTGCTTCGTCGTTATCGTATAATTCCGGAAGCAGAATGTTTTCTGCGCCGTTAGCAATACCGCACCATAGAGCAATATAGCCTGCGTGACGGCCCATTACCTCAATGATACTGCAACGTTCATGGGAAGTGGATGTATCACGAACCTTATCAATCGCTTCCATGGCAGTGTTTACTGCGGTATCGAAACCAATAGTGTATTCGGTACATGCAATGTCTAAGTCAATAGTACCGGGAACACCAATAGTGTTAATGCCGCGCTCATAGAGCTTTTTGGCGCCCTGAAAGGAACCGTCACCACCAATAACAACAAGTCCATCGATACCATGCTTCTTACAAATATATGCGCCTCTGTCCTGACCTTCCTTTGTCATAAATTCAGGACAACGTGAGGTAAATAACATGGTGCCACCACGTTGAATAATATCGGAAACACTCTTAGCATCCATATCAAAAATATCCTCATCTAATAAACCGGAATAACCTCTTCTAATCCCTTTTACCTTTAAACCATTTGCTAAATCAGTACGGACTA
>JAFUKH010000012.1 GCA_017467845.1 Lachnospiraceae bacterium
GCGGTCTTCACATCACCACTCTGACTGAGCTTTGTCTTTGCAGCAGGATTAACGCTGGAGCAGAAGGGATTAACAAAGTAAAAACCATCTTCTTTAATTGTTCCCACATATTTTCCAAACAAGGTGAGCACCAATGCTTCCAGATATTACATGTTCATAATCCGTGAAAATATATTATGATTGTCTTGTAACAATTTTGTAACATTTCAGAGACTGCAAATGACTCTGAATCTACAACAAAGGAGGTTTTCATGAAGAAACTTACATTATTCGCTGTAACTGCATTAACCATAGCCGGCCTTAGCGGACACACACTCACCGCACAGGCAGCTTCCGGAAAAGGATGTGTAATACGTCCTTTAGGAAACAACATATTTTTTGCCTACAGCTCCGATTGCGATATCCAGAGTGTTCTGGACAAGTTAGGCAATTGTATTCCTAACATCACTCTTCCGGACTGTGATGTTCCGGAGTCTGAAACACCGGAGAATAATACTCCCGAAATTGAATTACCTGAGAACAATACGCCGGAGGTAGAATTACCGGGCACTAACGTTCCGGAGAACACTCCGGAAAATGATTCTACCGAAGAAACTATCCCTGAAGATTCTACTACTGACGAACACGCTTTTATCAAGGAGGTAGTGGCATTGGTAAATGCAGAACGTGCCAAGGAAGGACTTTCTGCTCTCACCATCGATACCAGAGTACAGGCAGCGGCTCAGGTACGTGCCAAGGAAAGTGAGCAGCTCTTCTCCCATACCAGACCGGATGGCAGTTCTTTTGCCACTGCGCTGAAGGAGCAGAATGTTTCCTACCGTCGTGCCGGTGAAAACATCGCATGGGGCCAGAGAACTCCGGAAGCGGTAATGAAGGCCTGGATGAACAGTTCCGGCCACCGCGCCAACATTATGAATCCTGACTTCACCACCATCGGAGTCGGATACTATGTAAACGCAAACGGAACCCCTTACTGGTGCCAGTTGTTTACAAATTAAAACCCTTTTAAAGAATGGGACTGTTGCAACAGTCCCTATTTCTCTACATAAAAGTTTTTATATAAAAGCCTCCAATTCGCTCTCCACCAGCGCATAATCTGCCAGTATCCGCAGCCCCCCAGCTCAAACTCCTTCATAAGTTCAAACTTTTGCTGAATACTGCGCACATCCTCAAACCAAACTTCATGGAGAATACCATTTTCTTCATAGGTAAAAAAGGGGCTCTGCGCCACTTCATCAAACTGTATTTCTGCGCCCCGGGCAATGGCTATCTGCACTGCCTCTACATTCCCGATGGTGGTGGCCTTGGTCACACCACGCTCATAGGGAAGGGGCCAATCATATCCATAGTTCGGTATTCCCAAATCCAATTTTTCCCGTGCGATCTCTGTTACTGCATATTCTACCACCCGCCGCACCTGATTTATGGGAGCCACTGCCAGCGGTGGACCATAGGTATAGCCCCACTCATATGTCATAAGTAGGGCATGATCCACGATTTCTCCCAGTGCAGGATAATCCTTCCCCTCATAGAGCAGTCCCCTCTGAGCTGCACTTGTCTTGGGCGCCAACGCAATAGAGGTATGAAATCCATTGGCCCTCATCTGCTCTGCCACCTGTCTTACAAACTCCGTAAAAGCATCCCGGTCCTCCGCCAAAATATACTCAAAATCAATATCCACTCCTACATAGCCCATCCGATACATTACCGTCAGCAGGTTCCCTATCAAAGTATCTATGGCCGCCTGATTATTCACCACTTGATTTATCAGATAATTACTGAAAATCCCTCGTTCATCAAAGGGAGTCAGCGTAAGAATAGGCTTTGTTCCATACTCCTTTGCCATATTTATCATCCAGCCTTCCGGAATCTGCGGCGGTATCAATTCTCCCGTGGTGGTGAAGCCATAGGAAAAAATAGGCAGCTCCGAAAGATAGGGCAGTGTCTGCCTCAGCACCCACTCACTGATAAAGGGATAGGCATATCCGGATACCCGCTTTGTCCCTGTTGGAATCCTTGTCCCCAAATCAATAAAAAGCGCCTGCCCTAAGGCAAGCGCATATGGAAAAACTATTTGATTATCCTCTATAATGGTCCGGACATTTACACCGAATCTTGCAGCAATACTGTCCACGGAATCTCCGGGCTGTACAACATATATCTGGGCTCCTTCAGGCATAATTTCGCTCCAAACTCTGTTTCCCTATTATATGCTTTCTTTTACAGATCATTTCCATTTATTCTTGTGAATTTAATTGTTCAATTATCTCCTCTATCAACGGGATACCAAGATCGCTATCCAGATTCGCCACATGGACACTGAGCTGCTCTATTTTTTGCTGTATCTTTTCCGGATAACAATAGCCCTCCAGCTTTTCCATTACTGTATCCATTACATCTACATTACAGTCATCCAGAGCAGTTTTCAGCATTTCCAGATAACCACATATCGCACCATCACTGGCCAACCGTTCCTTAACAGTATCTGCCTCTGCTTCCGGAATGCATTCCTTTAATTTCTCCTTATAGCTTCTCCATTCCTTAAGGAAGATGTCATGCAAAGAATGAATCCTCGCAATATCCTGCTCTCTTGCTGCATTCTCCAAAAGCTTTGCCATTCCTCCCAACATAATCGCGCCTATCAGATTGGCAGAACTCTTCATGGAATGCACCTTAATCCTATACTGCGTCACCATATCCGGATTACAGTCTATCTGCTGATAGAAACCCTCCAGTGCATCTGCTTCCATGTTCAAGGTCTTATAAAAACTGCTTACCGTACTCATAAGAAGTTCTTTCCCCGGCAAATGCATGCTTCCGTAGCTCCAGTCAATACCATCCACCATTGGTAAATCAACTTCCTGAGGAGCTGCCTCCGTGGCCGGTGCATCCTTCAGCTCAATCCTATCTCCTTCCTCCACATCAAAACACAAAAGTTCTCTTGGAAGAAGCTTTAAAATAAGCTGCTCCAGCTTTTCCGGATTGATAGGTTTAGGAAGAAATGCATTGAATCCCTCCGAAAGGTACATCTCCTTTGCTCCGGTTATGGCATTTGCGGTAAGAGCCACTACCGGACTCTCGCTGCATTTATTCCCTGTCATGTCCTTCATCCGGTGCAGCGTTTCTATTCCATCCATCTCCGGCATCATATGATCTAAGAAAATCAAATCATAATGCTTTCCTTCTATTAATTCCAGACATGCCTTTCCGCTGTCTGCCACATCAATACTAATCTTCGTATGCTTTAACAGACTGACAAATACCTTAAGATTCACCAGATTATCATCTACCACCAGAATATGGGCCTCCGGAGCAGTAAATGCTGACGTATAGGTATATTCTACGGATTGCTCTCTGATACGGGCTTCTAAATTGCCGATTGGCGTGGAGTCCACAATCTGCTGCTCCAATGTGAAATAAAAACGTGACCCCTTACCATAAACACTCTCCACATTCAGTCTGCTTCCCATAAGCAGAAGCAGCTGTGTTGTAATATTGATACCAAGCCCGGTACCTTCAATATTACGATTACGCTTTTCCTCAATTCTTTCAAACTCTTCAAACAGCTTATGGATATCCTCTTCCTTAATGCCAATACCCGTATCTTCTACAGCAAAATCCAGAATGACTTTTCTACCCTCTATTCTGCCATCCACACTTAAAGATACTCTGCCCTGCTGTGTATATTTTACAGCATTATTCAAAAGGTTCACAATCACCTGTCTAATACGCACATCATCCCCCAAAAGTTTGGAAGGAAGCTTCTCATCCACATGAATATGCAGCTCCAGTTTCTTTGCATTTGCCTTTGCACTTATCATATTGGAGATATCATGTATCAAACTACTAAAATCATACTCCACCGGAATAATCTCAAGCTTACCGGATTCAATCTTAGAGAAATCAAGAATATCATTGATGAGGGCAAGCAAATTCTGACCGGCATTTTGAATATCCAGCGCATATTCCTTAATATGCATATCCTTTGTTTCTCTCAGAATCATGGTATCCATACCAAGAACTGCATTAATGGGAGTACGAATTTCGTGAGACATATGTGCTAGGAATTTACCCTTCGCAGCATTTGCAGCAATTGCATCCTGTCTTGCTTCTTCTGCCATCTCATTTGCTTTTTTCAGCTGCTCATTTTTCTTCTCCATGAATTCTACTTCACGCTTTAGGAGCATGGCATTTTCTGCCACATTATTCGAATACCCTTTGATCACCTGACTAAAATGCTGGTACAGCATAATCGCACTGAAACAAGTGGTACCGAGACGGCTGAATTTGCCCATATCCCCCACTGCTACCACATACATCCGCACAATATCTATTGTTCCGCCAATCCCCATAAAAAGCAGACCTATCATACCGCACAAAATGCTTTTATCTCTTCTCTCCTTTATAATATCCAAATAGGACTTTGCAACGATCAGAACCGTCAAAGCAATCAATGCATGGGAGAAGAAAACCATATTCATAAAATCCACAAGATTGGTCAGCTGTAACACCATCTGTATCAGAATATTGGCACAAACCATTCCAAGCAAAATCTTGAATCGCAACTTAAACACGCCAAGTACTCCATTGGCATAATATAATCCAATAAAGAAAGGAATCATCATCAAACATAAAAATACCAATACGGAATAGAAGGTCTGATTACCATAAAAAATGTGAAGAACCTTGGTTTCCACAAAATAGTACAATGAAGCAACTATACAATAACCAAACAGATACTGCATTCCGCCGGTATCCTGCTTGGATGCAAGCTGAATCAAAAACAAAAGGAAGAATACAAAGCCGCAAATCAAGATAGCAATATTGCATATTATATTTAACATATTCTCCTGCAAAAGCTGTAATATCAGCACATCTCTTTCGCCGATAGTGATACTGCTTACTCTTGCAGCATAGTCCGCATAGGGAGAAACCATCTCCATCCGCACTTTCCCTTCCTTTAGGTCATAGGGAATATCAATAAAATTATATACACTTCCCGGAGTATGCCCGAAGCTTCTGACATCAGCCACACCAAATTCATAGACAAGCACATCATCCATCCAGACCTTTAAGACCTTATCAGCAGACAAAAATGCCATTGCCTTACCGTAGGACTCCCGAGGTAAAATATTTTCCAATACCATCGTTTCTTCCGGCATGCTCTTCCCCAGATAAGGAAGTTCTTCAATTACAAGACGTTCTCCATCCGGCCAGATTAGTGTCCAACCATTATTAAATTCTGTGACTTCCCCCTTGGAAAGTGTCATGTCATCTACGTGAAAAGTCACCGCCACCAAAAGCAGCAATAGCAGATTAAATGCCAGCACAAACCATACAAATTTCTGAAAATGTTTCATACATATTCCCCCGCCCACAATTCCTTACAGAATATACCAGGCATTTTTACTTCTGTTCTTTGCAACATATAACGCTTTATCCGCATTACTATACAACTGTTCAAAATCTCTTTCGGAAGCCTCCAGGATTCTGGCAATACCAAAGGATACACTGACAACGTCTCCATACTTCTCATCTGCAGTTTTCTGCTTAAAATCTGTAAGTATTCTCTCTGCCAACATCTCCAGCTCTTTCGTATCAATGGCTTCCTTATAAAAGATACAGAACTCATCTCCACCGATTCTACAGGAAAGGATGTCCTCACCCAGCCTAGACAGTACCTCACCGAATTGCGCCAAAATACCATCTCCGGCCTGATGACCGAACCGATCATTCACTTGTCTGAAATGATTTAAATCCATCATAAACAAACTGCCACCACCACCCTGCTGCAAATACTCCTCCAGCAGCTGGGTGAAATAGCTTCGATTATATACACCGGTTAAAGAATCCTTATGTGCAAGATCACTAATCTTGGCCAGCATCTTATGGTGCTCCGTAATATCCAGCATCCATAACATATGCCCCTGAACATAACCACCATCATTTAATGGCTCCACTCGCATTTCATAAGTTTTTCCGTTAAGCTCAAGTATTTTCCTTTTTCCATCCAGAATTTCTGCCAGCAAATCATTACGATATGCATTCTGTTTTAAAGTAAGCTGTCCAAATGCCTCCTGTATCCGATTATTAAAGTAAGTGATGATTCCATGGTTATTGATGACCATGATTCCCTCCTGTCCATGACTTAATGCATTCTCCCCTGCCAAAGCCATGGAATCAAAATAACCATACCTAATTAAGGTCATACCTACTAAAATCATCGCTCCCATGATGCCAAAGCAAGGAATCTCATATCCTCCCGTTATTCCGGTACTTCGGATTAAATTGGGAATCCATGGACAGGAAATTGCAATCGCAGTACAAAGAATTCTCTTTCTTTCTACGCCTTGTGACTTGCAGATTCCCAGCACACAAATAACAAAACAGCTTACGCATACCACAACCATATATACTACAAAGAAAGCAAATCCCCAGCCGTACTCCAGCACTAGTCTGGGAAACGGACCCTCCTCGTTAATCCCGATTGAGGTGTAGAATATCCGATTTTCTCTGGTAGTAAGCAGCATCCACATAATAAATATACCAACCAAAACCTCCAGCGCATAAACAAATGCCGGAATCTCTCTATGGCACATCTCTGCCACAAATATGGTAAACCCAAGCATCAACAAGCATTCACCCAGATACTGCATCAGTGTAGCGGCATAAAAACCACCTACATTTCCCGAGGTAATCTCCACAAGAAATCCAAAGGTATACATACATCCGGATGCTGCCAAAAGCAGGGTTCCGCTCTGTCCTCTGGAGGGCTTTGCCCACAATACCATCAATAAAATTCCCACACATACCAGCACCGCAATCACATGAAGGCCCACATAAATCTGATAGATGGTAAGTCCACTCATAACAACTTTTATCCCGGCCAACACAAGAAAATGGGTCGGATAAAATATGTAGAAAAAGTATTTCCCACCAATATCTTTCCCCTTCTCGCCATTGTAATGCTTTAATAAGAGAAGAGGTATCATGAATCCGAGGAAATAAAGCTTATCATACCATGGCCAATCATAGTGGGAGAAGTGCAATACTCGATTCAGCTCCACTGCCACAATAAGGAAAACTTCCAAGAACACCGTAAGACCACACACCCACGCTGCCTGTTTTTTAAATCCTTTTACATAGTAAAAGACCAGAATATAGAGCATGGGCATAATCACCCAACCGCCAATGGTTGCTGATATCACAAACAGCCCGGCTCCCAAACCAACCTTCATCCAGAGTTTCAGTCTTTTACTCTCCAACACTGCAAGCAGCATAACCCCCAGCATATAATCAAAAATAATATTCTGCCGGTATTCATACATCTCCCCAAAAAACAGATAGAAGGGCAACATCGTTATTACACTAAAAAGTGCAAGACGCATAATATACCCTTTTCTGCTGGATGTATGCCGAAAGCCCTCTGCCACAAAAAAACACATAATCGGTATGGTCAACCGACCAATTATATGCATCACCTGTCCCAAAGGACTCCAGAATTCTACAAAGCCCCAAGCCATATGGTCACATACCATGGCACAAATTGCTATATATTTTAACTGTGCACGATTTAAGCCAGTCATCCTATCTCCACCCTATCTAATCTTCTCGTATTTCTATATTCTCTGCATCTATACATGTTCCATCGTCTGTATATCAAAGCTGATTTTTATATCCGATGCCTTAATCTCTTCATTTTCTTTGAATCGATTAATGACTCTTTCTGCAACTACCTTTCCGTTCTCCATATCCGTATCCATCAAAATCACAATGTACTGGCTACTACTGTATTTCGTTCCTGTATCTACAGAGCGCAGAGAAGAAACCACAGAAAGCGTGAGAATGTCCATCGCTCGGTCCATGGAAATCCGTTCCTCCTGTTTTTCATTTAGCTTTATGGAGAACAATACCACCTGCACCTTTTGCTTCTTGCGTGATACACAGCGTTGCACAAAATCATAAATCTTCTTAAACTCATCATACGCCACATGGAATGCACCTCTCCCATTCTGCATCCCCTCTGTAATCATATGACGAATATATTCCAAATCCGCAACTGTATTAATCTCTTTTAAACTATCCTCTTGCTCTCCATAGAAATGATACGCATTCTTTCCATTATTCTTCACAAAATATAAAGAGGTATCTGCCTTTCCGTACAGTTCCTGGAACTCTTCATCTCCGGTGGTAGTCTTGGCACCGATGGACACAGATACAATTCCTGCATACCCCAGCTCCGCCATTCTCTCTGCAAAAGAGTGGATAATTCCTTCTGCCTTCTTAGCTGCCGCCGCTCGATCCGTTAAATCCGTATAAAAGGTTACAAACTCATCTCCTGCCAATCGGCATACAATATCCTCTTTTCTTGCATAATCTCTAAGCACCTCTGCAAAACACTGCAATACCTTATCACCTATGATGTGTCCAAAAGTATCATTGATTGACTTAAAATTGTCCAAATCTATCATAAACAAAGTACCCGTGCGTCCTTCTGCTAAAAGTGCATGAAGTGTTTTCTCTAAGTACTCTCTGTTATGCAATCCTGTCAGCGCATCCGTCAGAGACTTTATGGTTTTCTTTTCCAGCTGCATTTGCAGTTGGTTGCGAAGCTCCTGCGCCTCCATAATTCTTTCCACACGGCTTCTCATAACCAAAGGAACAAAAGGCTTAGTAATAAAATCATCCGCTCCGCATTTCAGACACTCAGCCTCTGTAATGGGGCTGGAATCCGCTGTCAGGAACACTATGGGAATATTCCCCCATTCCTTTCGTTCTTTTATACGGCAAACCACTTCCTTTCCATCCATCTCCGGCATTTCTATATCCATAAGAATCAAATCCGGTAGCTCCTTCTCCAGAAAGTTCAATGCCTCTCTACCACAATGTGCCGTTTCCACACGATAGTTCTGTGCTAGGGCATGCTTTGCCAGAACACAATTCATACTGTCATCATCTACAATCAGAATACTTTTCATCCTTCAACTCTCCATTTACCATTCTTTCAGTTTGTAGTCCTTGTCCTCGTCAATGATTTGTATCATAACCTTGGCAACCTCCGGGTCAAACTGCGACCCCATACATCTCGCGATTTCCCCTCGAATATGCTCCTGAGGCAATATTCCACGATAGCTTCGTTTCGAGCTCATGGCATCATAGGAATCTGCCACACCAATAATCCTTGCAACAAAAGGAATATCCTCCCCCTTTAAGCCATCCGGATATCCCTTTCCATCATATCTTTCATGATGCCACCTTGCCCCAATAGCAATCTCCGGGATCTCCGACATTTTTTCAAGAATCTCGAAACCGATTGCCGGATGGGTCTTTATAATATCATATTCTTCATCGGTAAGACGGGATGTTTTATTAATAATTTCATCCGGAATACCAATTTTTCCAATATCATGTAAAAGACCGATATAATAAATATCCTCCTGCTCCTGATGCGTCATCCCCATCTTCACAGCAATCATTTTCGAATATTCTGCAACCCTTACAGAATGACCATTGGTATATTTATCCTTTGCATCAATGGTACTGGCCAAGGTTTTCATTACTTGTATGGTCAGACGATTTAACTGCTGGCTTCGCCTATTCAATGTCATTGTTTTCTTTTCTACTTCCTTCTGCAACTCCTTCTGCAGTCGTGAGAGCTCCAGAATACGTGTAACTCTTTGCAGCATAATTTCTGCAATAAACGGCTTCGAAATAAAATCGACTGCTCCCAATTCAAAACACTTTAGCTCCGACTCCTGCTCACTGTCCGCCGTAAGACATATTACCGGAATATCCCGATACGTAAGGTCATCCTTTATAATCTGTAAAAAAGTAAATCCGTCCATCTGTGGCATACGGATATCTAATAATATTAAATCCACCAACTGATTTTTCAATAAATCAAAGGCCTCCTGACCGGATGTAACCGTATGTACCTCGAACTGTTTCGCGAGAATCCGCTTGGCAATCAGAAGATTCATAGCATCATCATCAACCACCAGAATGTGATTGACGGCATCCTTGGCCGGTTCTTCTTCAAGCCCCACTGCTCGCTTTGCTTCCCATCTTCCTAAAATGCCTAATGATTGATTCTTATCACGAATAATATCAGCCATTTTCCTGTCCTCTCTCTGTAAAGTATTTCTTTGCTGCCTCTACCACATCACCATATAGCTCCATGGCTGTTATATGATTTGCTGTAATAAATTCTGTTTTCTCCAAAACATCTTCTCCTGCCCTGATACTCTTTCCCGCCAATTCCAACTGCAGGCATAATGCAGATAGTTTCTTACTTCCTACATTCATGGAGTTTGACTTTAAAGAATGTATCCGAATCACATAATTGTTCCAATCCTGTTCCTCATACGCTCGTTGGATTTCACAATATTTATTCTCGTACTGCCCACAAAACATTTCTAAGATTTCCAGATAGACTTCTTCACAATCACCGCAGTATTTCATTCCCATCTCAGAATCCAATAACACATCCGCATCTGTCAATTCCTCTTCTACTTTTTTATCCTCACGCTGTGCTTCTTGTTGTGCGTATGTCAATTTTTCTTGTGGAAGATACTTCGCCAGTTTTTCCTCCAACACTTTCCCTTCAATAGGCTTACTGATATAATCGGTAAATCCTTCTGTTAAGTACATCTCTCTGGCTCCGAAAACTGCATTGGCCGTTAGCGCAATCACAGCAATCTCTTTATTTTTATTTTCCGTCATCTCCTTGGCACGCTTCAAAGTTTCAATACCATCCATCTCAGGCATCATATGATCCAGAAGGATTACATCATATTCCTCTTTGCACATCAGCGCTAAAGCTTCTGCACCACTCATACAATTGGTAATCTGAACTTGTGTTTTTTTCAGCAGATTGGATACCACCTTTAGATTAATCTGGTTATCATCCACCACCAACACCTTTGCCTCCGGAGCGGTAAATATGCATTCATATTTATGATCATGACTAGACACCTTACGATAATTTTTCAAAAAGTCGCCAATCTTTCCAGCATCCACGATTCCCTGTGAAAGAGATAGTGCAAATACAGATCCCTTTCCGTATACACTTTCCACATCAATGCTTCCGTTCATCATCTGAGCAAGTCCATGGGTAATGGCAAGTCCCAGACCGGTACCTTCAATATTTCTGTTAACATCCAGATCCAGACGTTGAAAACCTTCAAACAGCTTTGCAATATCCTCCTTACGAATTCCAATTCCGGTATCTTCTACCGCAAACACCAACTCTGCTCTCTTCTCCCCCGGTAATGTCTCCCCCATAACCGTTAACTTAACAGCCCCCTTCTTAGTATATTTCACCGCATTGTTTAACAGATTTAATAAAATCTGCTTAATCCTGCCGTCATCTCCATAAAGAATACCCGGAAGCTTTTCACTAACATTGATTTCAAAAGCAAGTCCCTTTTGCTTCATCTTCAATTCAACCATCGTAATTACATCGTTTAACAGTTCTCCCAGCTTGTATTCCCTTTCAATAATTTCCATTTTACCGGACTCAATTTTGGAGAAATCCAGAATATCATTAATAATTGCCAGAAGACTTCGGCTGGCGATTTCAATATTATTGGCATATTCTAAAACATTCTCTTCCTCGCACTCTCGCAAAATCATCTCATTCATACCAATTACTGCATTAATCGGGGTACGAATCTCGTGAGACATGTTAGCAAGGAAATCACTCTTGGCCAGACTTGCCTGCTCTGCAATTAACTTTGCCTGACGAAGCGCATCGCTTTCCTTCGCTTTTTTTTCTGCCCCCAACAGATAAATGGTTACAATAACCAACAGTAACCACAAAAGTCCAAAGCACCAAAGTACCAATGGAACAATCAGAGAGATATCACCGGATACCATCTCAAATGGTACATATCCCATAATGTATAAGCTGGTATAATCCGTTTCTGCTGCAAAGAGTACATTTTCTCCATAGGAACTCTTACTGTAAGCTGCGGCAGCAGAGCTAACATTCATTTTCTTCTTTATATTCTCAATGGCCTCGGTATTATACTTTTCTGCAAAAAAGCGAATATCCAAGGGATTGTCCTCTCTTTGGAATACAATCTTTCCATCAATATCTACTACTGCACAGACTCCCTTTCCATCGTAGCAGGAAATATCCAGCATCTTCGCCAATACATCTCCTTTATACAACTTATATAATACAAACTTTACATTTTCACCGCTATAAACAGGAACGGCAAAAAGAACGGTAGCATCCTTTCCACAACTTACCGATGCATTCCCATGAACGGCGGAAACAATTCCCTCATACTCCGTAAAATCCAAAGCCTCCCCATAGGTTGCTTCTCCATTAATACGAAGGATACCATAAGATATCCCCTCTTCTTCTGTAAAGAAGTCTTCCACCGTTCCATGTTGCATATCAATAAATGCAGTTGCATCTGCCAAAAGCTGCAATTCACTACCAAAAGAATTATTTACAATATTGGACAGATTGGTACTCTGCTCCGCCACATGATTCTCTAACTGTGTATCGATGATATCCTGCATCTTCCACCACATAGAGAAACAAACTACCATCAGTATCAGGAAGCTGATTAATATTACAAATATAATATTCTTAATATCCTTAACGCCGGATCCCTTATTCATATATCACCACTCCATCCACAAACCAGTCTAGTTTTTCCAATAGTATTTCATCACTGATACACTCCTGTTCATCACAGCGAAGCACACCATTGTTATCATATATCACACCGGAAAAGACATGGGTTCCGGCAAGCATCTCCTGCCTTGCTTTCTCTACGGCAGTGATCACCTCATCCTCCACTAATGTAGAATATTCTGCCAGTGCCACCACTCCGGTATCAATCCCAAACCAATGACGTTTTACAGAATTTGCCTTGCCTTGCATAAATTCTCTCACAATCTGGAAATAGAGAGAGTTCCAATCCCAGACTGCTGCCGTAAGGTATTTATCCGATAATCCCTGTGCCGCTGCATTATATCCGATAGAATATACACCGGCCTCATCTGCTATCTCCGCCACATAATGCTGATTCTGATGATACGTGATCACATCCACCTTCTTCTCCTCTATCAGTGTATTGGCCGCGACTCCCTCCTTCTCTGCATCTTCCCAAGTTCCTGTCCAGATTACATTCACCACAGCATCTTCATTCACACTTTTTACACCAAGAGCAAACGCATTAATACCTCTGTTCACTTCAGAATTAGGCATTGCCGCTACATAACCAATCGTGTCATTCTCTGTCATCATTCCTGCCACAACTCCGGCAAGATATCTTGCCTGATACATTCTCCCGAAATAAGAGGTCATATTGTCCCCATAGTACTCAGCAGAAATCCCATAAAATGCAATTTCCGGATAGCTTTCAATTACAGTTTTCACCTCCGACGGATATCCATAGCTGGACAGAATAATCATCTCTGCCCCTTCTTTTGCAAGTTCATGGATGGCTTCTTCACAGGCTCCGGTTCCTTCTGCAACATTTTCCTTTACCAAAAGCTGTGTTCCCAGCTTATCACAAGCATAGCGAACGCCTTGATAATGCATCCCATTCCAGCCATCGTCCTCTTTCGCTCCGGTAATAATCACCCCTACCTTAGGAACAGAAGCCTCATGCATACCTGTTGTCATAATAAACACAATAATAATCACCAGAACCGCTACTGCAAGAACAAGCAATATATTCTGTTTTATCTTACTGCTTCTCATCGATCACTACCCCTTCTACATACCATTCAAACTCATTCAACATCACATAATCCGTGATACTCTCCCCCTCCTGTACCCGGATATTCCCTTCGTTATCATAAATCGGCCCATAGAACACATCAAAAGTCCCCCTACTAAGTTTCGCCATCTCCTGAACAACAATCTCTGCCACACCGTCTTCCACCTTTTCTGTAAGAGGCGCCATCGAAACAATACCGGTTTCTACACCTTCCCAATAATGATTCCCCACAAATTTACCTTGCAAGCACTTTAAAATATTGGGAGTATAAAAATTCTCCCAATCCCATATCGCGGCGGTAAGATAAGTATCCGGATATTCTTCACTGTTATCTACATTATAGCCGATAGACATCACCTTCTTCTCTTCGGCAATTTTCAGTGGTTCTACGGAATCCGTATGCATTGCCAGCACATCAATATTGTGCCTTGCCAGCAGCTCATTGGTAGCCTCTTCTGCTGCTTCATCACTATTCCATGAATTAGTCCAACTTACATAAACCTTAGCATCCCCATTCACACTCCTCACCCCTAAGGTAAATGCGTTAATTCCTCTATTCACCTCAGAGATGGGAAATGCTGCCACATACCCGATTTCATTGGTCTTGGTCTGCAATCCTGCCACAATCCCACTTAGATACCTTATCTGATACATCCTCCCGAAATAAGTAGACAAATTCTTTCCTTGCCCTACACCGGTGGCATGCAGAAAATATATCTCCGGATACTTTTCTGCCGCTGCGTTTATGTATTCCCCAAATTCAAAGGAATTAGCAATAATAATCTTACAGCCATCCTCAACAAACTCGTCAATCATCTTCGGGATATCGTCTACAACCACACTTTCCTTGTAGGCCACAGACAAATTCAGTTCCTTAGCCGTTTTCTCCAGCCCATCATAATGAGACTGACTCCAGCTTTTGTCATCCACATTACCATTGAGGATGACTCCCACCTTTGTCGTCTCTTTGGTTACTTCCGTTTCCGCCTCATATATATTAATAACAAAAATTCCTGTAATAATTGCAACAACGATAATACCTGCCACAATAAAAATTTTTCGCATAAATATTCCACTCCTTATGAGAATCTGCCAAGGGGAAGTATCTCCAGATACATCTTTCTTCCCCTTCCCTCTATCTTTCCTCGACACGCACAAATTATCTGTCAATAAATCTTCTCTTAATATAATTATAACAAATTATCTAGTACTTTGCACCTATTTATACTACAAAAAGCGCAGCCTATAAAGCTGCGCTTTTAATTTGATGTAAATCATTCTATTAGATATTTAATAAATCACTGTATACCTTCAAAGCTCCGTCGGTATCATGAGCAAGCACCTTCTTCGCAAGTACCTTACCAAGCTGTACGCCTTCCTGATCGAAGCTGTTGATGTTCCATACAAAGCCCTGGAACATAACCTTGTTCTCAAAGTGCGAAAGAAGTGCACCCATAGTCTTAGGATTTAACTGATCACCAACAATAATGCTGGATGGACGACCACCTTCAAAGTATTTGTTGCGGTCTTCGTTATCCTTACCACAAGCAAAAGCCACAATCTGTGCTACTACATTTGCGCAAAGCTTCTGCTGGCTGGTACTTCCTTCGATTACTACATCCTTACCCATCTGGTTATTTCTAAAACCAACAAACTGAAGAGGTACAATATTGGTTCCCTGATGCAATAACTGATAGAAGGAATGCTGTCCGTTGGTTCCCGGCTCACCGAAGATGATAGGACCGGTTACATAATCAACAGACGCTCCAAAGCGGTTTACTGACTTACCGTTAGACTCCATATCCAGCTGCTGTAAATGTGCAGGGAAACGGCTCAGTGCCTGAGAATAAGGAAGCACTGCGGTACTTTCGTAGCCAAGTACATTTCTCTCATATACACCGATTAATGCATCTAACATTGCCGGATTCTCAAGGATGTTTGCATTCTTTGCGGTCTTATCTGCTGCTGCCGCACCGTCCAAGAACTGTGCAAATACTTCCGGACCGAATGCTAAGGATAATACTGCGCCACCCACTGCGGAAGTAGATGAGAAACGACCTCCGATATAATCATCCATAAAGAATGCATCAAGATAGTCTGCACTCTTTGCAAGAGGAGATGTCTCACTGGTAACTGCAACCATATGCTTAGAAGGGTCTAAGCCTGCATTCTTTAACGCATCTTTTACAAAGGACTCGTTGGTCAGTGTTTCCAATGTGGTTCCAGATTTGGAAACCAGTACAAACAAAGAATGTGCTACGTCGATGGTATTTAAAACGCCTGCTGCATCATCAGGATCTACATTACTAATGAACTTTGCTTCCATCTTGAAGGTATTATTTACCTTTGCCCAATTTTCCAGTGCCAGATACATTGCACGAGGACCTAAGTCACTTCCACCGATACCGATCTGTACAACGGTGGTAAACTTCTCACCTGCTGCATTGGTAATTTCACCGTTATGAACTTTATTGGCAAATGCTGCAATCTTTTCCTGCTGAGCAGTGTAGAATGCACGCTTGTCGCCGCCATCAGCCACAACCGCATCTCCTAACTGTCCACGGGTCATGTGATGAAGAACCATTCTCTTCTCACCGGTATTAATAACCTCACCATTGTAAAGTGCTTCAAACTTCTCTGCGAGCTGGGTCTCCTTTGCCAAATTTGCAAGTGCTCCAAGCACTGCTTCATCCACAGGTCTGGATGCATAATTAAAAACCATGCCCTCTGCCATAGGCACACTATATTTTCTAACACGCTCTGCACCATTCTCGCCGGACATAACCTCCGCAAGCTTTACAGGTGCCACCTTTGAAAGTTCCTGATACGAAATAGTAGTATCTAAATTATTCCAATTAATCATGATTCTTTCCACCATCCTTGTATAATTTCTTTGAATGACAAATTTTTATCATAGACATTATACTATTATTCGGTGGCAATTTCAACCATATCAAAAAACTTCCGGGATATTCCCAATACTACTCTAAAACTCTGACTACATCTCCATCTTTCAACTCTTTCGTTGTACTTGCTACAATTTTCGTACTAGACATAATATCTGCACTTTCTATTGCTGCCATATTATCTGTCTCATCTACAATGGTAACCGGAACACTTCGTACTCTCCATTCCGTTCCTAAAATACCTTCGTATTCTTCAACAACATATACACAATTTCCCGTCACGCCACTCTGATGAATTAGGTCCTTTCTGATACACATAGCATAAATATCCGTGCGCTTTTTATAGCTTAGTTCTGCCGTTTGACCTAACGCCACATTATCATTTTCAAAAAACATTTCACCATAGTTCTCATCATTTAACTTCTTCTCAAGGTAGGACAGCACAATATCTTCCGTAACAGAACTTCCATCCATCAATTTTACCTTTATCTGAAATACGCATCCCAGCGTCAGATGCTTTACCTGTTCACTTGTAAAGGTTGTCTCTACAATCTTTTTACCCTCATCCAAAGCATAAAGAATACTTGCCATATCCTGAGTTCGATTTCCTACAGAAATAGCTACATCCGTTACTTTTCCTGACCTGCTTGCATACACCCATCCATTGGCGTCAAGCAGCATTTGCAAACGTAAAACTTTCTTCTGCTGCTTACCAATTTCCAAATCAATATTTTCTTGTGCCGCCGTAAGTCCGCTGTCACCTGTTCCTTCAGCATCCTCTTTTTCCCGACTTGCTATGATCATTCCTGCTTCCTTTGCCAAAAGAGCCTCTTGTAAACTAACTTCGCACTGTGTGACGGAATTCATTAGCTGTTCTAATTTATCTTGCCTATTGTAAATCTGCGCACTGTCCCCCTGGCTTACGCTATCTGCTGAATTTGCCAAATACCCCTCATACAATTTCAGAGCGTCTTTCGCATCCTGTAGCTCCACCTGCCTTTTTAAGATTTCCACATCATACTATTTTTCTGCCAACTCATAATCCTGCGCTGCACGCGCTATTTCCTGCTGAGTATTTTGCTTTTCATAAACTGTAGCTTGGCTATATTCTTTTTTCTGTGCATTCAATTTTTTAATTTCAAACTCATATGTTTCGATGATGTTCCTCAAATCATCTGTATCAATTTGAAATAGCGGATCTCCACTGGAAAAAGACTCCCCTTTGCGTATCTGTATTGTAGCCACTCGCAGACCACTATCTACATAAACACCATATTCCTGCCCTTCTTTCACCTTACCACTTACATTTATTTCATGTACAAGACTATTACTTGTAGGATTTATGACCGATACAATTGGCAAGCCGGATGTATAAATACCCTTGGCAATAATCGTACAAAGTGCCATAAAGCTCAAAAAAATGCCAAATCCTATCACAATTCTCTTTCTCTTTTTGTCCATCTTACGTTTCCCTTTATTCTTTTAGATTCCACTCTTTGCATTCAAAGCCGAAGAGATAATACCCATTTCCAAATAATCCTTAAACATTGCAAACACAAAAAAGGATACTATTAACGTTATTACGGATGCCGCACAAGCCATACCTGCCTGCTTAATGCTGATTTCCGGCAAATATAAAGATAACGGCCATAAACTTTTGTCGTTTAAAAATGCCATTGGCTCCTCCATCATATTTAGGCCTTCCAGGAAATCCAGAATGAGTGCAGCAAAAATACCTCCTCTGGCAAGCGGTAAGCCCATTTGAGTAAATATGCGCCACTCATTTGCACCATCCATTCTTGCTGCTTCTAATACTTCCTTAGAGATTCCACAAAAACTTCTATAAAACAGAAATACCGGAAAGGTAGAAAATACTGCCGGCAGAATCACAGCCCAGTGGGTATTTAACAGGTGTATTTTACTTAGCACCAGATATTTTGAAAGCATCGTTACCTGAAATGGTAATATCATCAATATGACATATAATGAAAACAGAACCTTTTTCCCCCTAAAATTATAAACTGCCAATGACCATGCTCCCGGAAGTCCTACAAGCATCTGCCCCAACAATATCAATAAGACGATTGTTATGGAATTCCAAAACAGCGTAAAAAACTGTGGTGTGAAGAAAAGCAAGTCTCTAAAGTTTACCAATGTCGGATAATCCGGTATCCATTTCCATTCTATGTATTCTACGGTATCCATAATAAGCGGTGCAATTCTTCCTGACCATTCGATTTCATCAACGATGGAACCAAAAACCAAAATAAGAACCGGCATACATAATAGGATTCCTAATCCCACAACGATAATAAACTGTAATACCCTAAATATTCTTCCAACAATCCCCTTTTTCTTTCGATACATCATTCCACTTCCCCATTCCATAATTTCTGCAATAACATACACAAACTGCCAATAAAAAGTGCAGAAAGTACCGAACCCACCGACATTTTGTCAAAATCCAGATTAGTAAACCAATTATTGAAGATATGTTGCAATAAATAAATATCCTCCTGTGGATAAGCACCACTCACAAGGAACACCTCACGAAATGACTTAAATGAGTTCAGTAAAGAAATCACAACAATGGTATACATACTTCCTTTCAAATTGGGGAGCGTCACACAAAAGAAACTCTGAATTCCAGTCGCCCCATCTACCTTAGCTGCCTCCAATATTTCCCGGGATATATTCTTAAGCCCGGCTAACCACAAAACCAATGTAAAACCAATATTTTTCCACAAATAGCTCCCTACCAATATCCAAAACGCATATTCAGTTCCCATAAAATCTATATGCGTCTCCATAGTTTTATTTAGAAAGCCTTGTTTTTCAAATAACATTTTCCACACAAGAACTATGGTTGCCGCCGGAATAGCCATGGGCAGGAGATACATATCTTTATATTTTTCCCATTTAGGTGCACCATTTATCATTACAGCTAAGAGCAAACTAATCAAAAGCAGAAGCGGTAAACACACCATAATAAACCGTATGGTATTATGAACAGCAAGACGAAATGCCGTATTCTGAAACAAATTCTTATAATTGTTTAAACCCACAAATTCGCCGGTAAGAGAAGTATGAAAAGAACGTATTACCACATCTCCAAATGGAACAAAAATAAATATTGTTATCCCTAATAATCCCGGCAATAAAAACAAAAATTTTGCATTTCGATTGAGTCCTGCTTTATTCCGCAAGATATAATTGTACGCTTTTTTCAATAGTATTCATTGCCTCCTCTATACTTATCTCCCCTTGCAAGGCTGCTTCTCCATACTTAATTACAGCTTCATAGACCCGGGTATCACAATAATTAACACCGGATATATTTTCGATTTTGGCATTAAGTAAATAGAAATCTAAATCCGTAGGCCAATAGATTTCTATGATTTCATCAACCCCCTCCTGAAGAGGATATATTAGCATTGAATACACCATTCTGGTATCATGAGGACATATCTCTCGATTAGAATGCGCACTCCGGTTAATTGGGATTCCATTCAAAAAGGCTGCACTTTGAAACTCTTCCGAAAAAGCATATTCTACAAACAACGTTGCTTCTTCTTTATTCCCTGATGTATTACAAATTGAAAGCAATGTGGACACCAATACCGTTCCATAATTTTGACCAGGCATCAGTGTATAATCCTCTTCCAAATACTTCAATTGTCCCATAAAATATGGGAAATCATCTTTTGAATTACTTAAATAACCTGCATAAAAAGGCTGTCCCGGAAACTCTAATATGGCATCTTCTGCCGCATCACGAACACCATAGCTATCAAAATATCTTACAAAAAGATTTTCTCCCGTTCCCCAATTCCAAGAAGTATACTGAAGCTGTGGTTCCTCGTTAGGGAATCCTGCCATTTGTGCATCGTATATCCTTTTCACCTGTATCAGGAAATCTTCCACCATTTTTCGGTCCAAAGTACCGTCTTCCTGTACCCAAACACCCATGGATGACTGTGACAAAAGCTTCAATGCCCCTTTTGCATCCACAAAGCTAAAGAGAGAGCCCTCAGGCTTTTCTTTTCTCTCAGACTCTAATAAATCAGCTAATTCCGATAATGTATCTATACCCAATATTGATGCATCTCCACCAATCACAGGGATTGTAAATGTAAGAGGAATAGTGTATAGACCACTTTCTGTACGAACCCCATCCACCACATTGATAAAATATTCTGATTCATCTATGGCGTTTCGTATTTCTTCCAGCTCCATCAGTGCCCCCTTTCCCATATAAGACTCATATGGAAGATAATCCATCAACAAGATATCCGGACCACTACCTGCTGCAATTTCCGTACTAAGATTTTTTAATGCATCGTCCAGTGTCATACCATTGTCTGAATCTATACCAATCTCATATTTTACACTTATTTCCGGATGTTCTTTTTGAAAAGCATTAATTAACTGTCTGACATTACCATCTTCATAAACCCCGTAAACACGCAGCACACTTTCCGGTTCTGAAGAGAGAGTACTATCATAAACATAGCGCAGAAGACTTCCATCAGAATAATAAATAAGGAACTCTGCATTGTTTCCTGTCTCAATAACTGCCATCCCTACATAATTCTTTGTAATATCTCCGATACTGCATAGCGAACCATCAATTAATCTGGTCTTGCTTTCGCTATACAATTCATACAGATAAAGCCCCTCTCTTGTTAATATGTATACTTCTTCCCCATACGGATACAACAGAAAATCCCCCGCTTCTTTAATTGTCAAATCGTTAAGAAGTGTATCCTGTTGTTTCAATTCCGAACTTTCCAGATCATAAATCCATATACCGGATTCATCTGCCACATAAAGCATCTTTTCATCAGAAGCAGCATAATAGGGATATCCCTGACTCTCGAATAAGAATTGACACTCACCGGTAGTGGAATCAATCCAATATACGTTCTTATCCTGTAAGGCTATAAATGAACCATCACGACTTACAAATAGGCTTAAGAAATCCATGGTAGAGAACTTATCAAGCATAATACTCTGCTCATTTTTCGTGAAAACCATATGAGTATATGAATTCAATTCCAGAAATGTAGTAAGAATCCTGTCTCCATCTGCATTTTCAGCCATACTAAGTAGCACAGGTGTAATGTCATTTTCATATTCATCAGAAAGATTCTCTATTTTATCAAAACTTTTGCCTCCATCTGTTGACACGAGGTCCTGCCCATTAAAATCCACTAATCGAATAAAAGAATCCTTTTGTACTAAACTTATACATGTAACATTTTGAACAGGTAATTCTACAGTCTCTTCTACATACCTGCCTAACGCAGTCTCCTTCTGTTCTACACTCTCTAAGCCACAGCCGGTAATCAAAAAAATCATGATAACAAACAAAAAGAACCTTTGTATTCTCCTTTTCACAATATGCCACCTTTCATATGTAATGTTTAATCTTTCTCAAATATCAATACTCACCTAGCACTTGATACAATTCATATATTAATATCAAATAACCTTACTTTTCTTCTGTTTTTATGTCTAATTCATTGATTTTTTCAGTTTTTTTGATATGCTTTAGATATTAAGAATCAGGGAGAACTATAACTATGCCGTTTCCGATAAAACCAAATTACAGTTTTAAAGTTAATCACAAGCTAAAGGACAATTGCTTCTCCATGCGAAGTGCAGATGTTTATCGAGACAGCTATGGAGTAGGTTATGTTATATCCGGAGAACGTATGATTATCACACCTGGGAAAACTGTTATCGTTTCTCCAGGTACCATACAATTTATGCATAAAGACCTTATCCACCGTACTACTTATATATCTTCTGGGATTTATGAAAATATTGGAATCAAATTCACAGAGAAAGTTGCAGAACATATTATATCTATCATCGGGCAGGCAGAATTTGAACAGTTGTATTCTCAAATAAGTTTTTCGCTCACCGAAGCAGCGCAACAAAAAATTCTACAGCTTTTTACAATGATGGAAGAAGAATATAACCAATACAAAAAATATTCGGATTCTATCATGGAATGTCTTATAATACAAATTTTCATAGAAACCTTACGCGGAAAATCTCCTGTTAGCTTTTCGAATATTGAATCTTCCACGAACCGCTCCACTTTACTGGAAGCGTTACACTATATTGAACAGTTTTATGCAGAAGACCCTTCTTTAAAACAAACTGCCGCTGCAATCCATGTGTCAGATGCTTACCTTTCCCGGCTATTCAGTAACGAACTTGGAACAAGTTATTCCAGTTTCTTAACCGAGCTTAAATTAAACCACGCTATGAAACTATTATCCGGTACTACCCTTCCTATCACAGAGATTGCTGTACAATCCGGTTTTCAAAACAACAACTATTTTAGTGGTATCTTTAAGAAAAAAATTGGCATATCTCCACTCAAATATAGAAAATCGATAAAATGCAACCAATAACCTAGAATTTTCAAAAAAATCCCCTTCTCGATATCACACTACCGAAAAGGGGATTTTAAAACCCTATAAATATGCTCGCAAATCCTTGCAAAGTTTTTCCTCAATGGAGATCAATCTCTCACATACCGCTCTGGCCTGCGCATCTGCACTTTGATACTCATTTAAATATTTTTGCAATGATTTCACGCCCATATTGCAGCCATCTGTAATCAGCTCAGCTGCCATGGAGTCACTGTTATCCATGGACATTTTCATATTGGTCTTCATCCAGGACATTCCCTTTGCAATCGGACTGGGCTCCTTCTCTGATTCGCCATGTTGCCTTAAAAGTACGCTAAGCTCACCCTCCAGTTTCTTATGCTGTGCCTTGCTTCCCTGTAAAAGCTGCTTCATTTTCTCATCACACACGTATTCCAGTATCTCATCAATGGAGACTACCGCCATCTTGATTCCTGCATCGCATTCCTTTAATAAATTCACTGTATCCATACTATCCATGATTAATACTCCTTATATTCTGATTATATATGGGTAGTATTGGTCTTCGGGAGGAGTTTCATGCATTCTCTACTCCAAAACCTCACCTTGAACAGAAATCACAACTACCTGCCATGGCAGAAATTTCCCACTGTCCTGCAGAGCACGCTTCACTGCATTCTCAAGTCCGCCGCAACATGGTACTTCCATGCGGACTATCGTCACACTTTTGATATTATTATTTCGGATAATCTCCAAAAGCTTTTCATAATAATCCACCGCATCCAGCTTTGGGCACCCTATCATTGTTACCTTGTTCTTAATAAAATCTTCATGAAAATTCCCATAAGTAAACGCGCTACAATCTGCCGCCACCAGAAGATTTGCGTTCTCATAGAAAGGTGCCACGGTAGGCAAGAGCTTAATCTGTACCGGCCATTGCATAAGGCGACTTGGAACTTTGTGCGGTTCACTTACCGATTCAGATACCGTATCCCGTTGTGCCATCATTCTTGCTCTGGTTCCGGGACAGCCCGTAAATGTCTTCTTCTCTCCGGCCCTCTTCTTTGCCTCCAGAACAGCTTCCTCATCATATGCCGGAGCCTCCCTTTCCTCAAAAGTAATCGCCCCTGTGGGACATGCCGGCAGGCAATCCCCTAATCCATCGCAATAATGTTCCCTCACCAGCTTCGCCTTGCCATCAATGATATCAATAGCACCTTCATGACATGCCGTCGCACAAGCACCACATCCATTACACTTATCTTCATCGATTTTAATAATTTTACGAATCATTATTTTTCCCCTTTTTGCATTTTTGACGTATTTATAATCTGTTTTTCTTCCTGAATTTCTCTTATGACCTCTTCCAGCTTTTTCTTCAGCATCTCTTCCCCAAAGCTTTCTGTATGAGCAGCCACCAGTCCTTCTATAAGTATCCGATCGGTATTCTCTGTTTTGAGGTTATTTCCGGTTGTTTTTGCCAAACCAATCAAGGCTCCCAATAATTCTTCTCGTAGTGCCATCTTTCCTCCTCTGCTTCACATGATCATGACTCATGTCTGCATTATATAATCTATATTAAAAGAAGGATGTTGCATACGCAACATCCTTATCAAAAAAATTAATTCTATATTTTTCCAGTTCCACCTCTGTCATATAAAGGTTACATATCTTATTCTGCATTTACAAACTTAAACTGATGCGGATTCTCATAATCTCTCTGCCAGAAAAAATCCAGTACCATGTTTTTCGTATCATAAACAATGCTCCACTGCGTAATTCCTGCATAAGACACACTTTCCATGCCATCTCTAAGCTGATCTACTGACGCAATATCAGAGCGCATATTCATCAGTTTATCAAATCTTGCATGGGACTCTTCGTTACCCACACCGTACTTTTCCCCTTCCGACAAATAATGATTCGTAACAGCAAGTGTTTCCGTCACAATCATCTCGTTATTAACATATTCCACCACAACAGAACGGCCGCTGGCATCAGCGATAGAAAGATGATGGGACATTCCGATTGCGGAATTCATATCATATTGCTGCAGTAGTTCAATAGCTTCATCTACGGTAGCAGCACGGTCAAGCAATAGACGAATTGCGGAATTGGTCGTCAGATCTACTTTGTCCGTTCTCTGATGCGTCTGCTCACTGTCTCCGTTAACCAAATCTGCAATACATAATCCTTTTTCGTTCATGCCGTCTAATGGCACATAAATTGAAGCAATCGCCATATACTGATTGGCCATTCCCTCCGGCTTCCAATTTTCTCCAAAGCCCAGGAAATCCAGCCAACAGGTTGAATAGGATTCATAACCGCCTTCCGGCTTGGTGTGAATAACGATGGCAGTACCATTTTCTCCTTCCCAATCGAAATTGCGCCCCATCAGGCTTCCATCCTCCGCATTTCCTACAGTCAAGGTACTGCATCCAAAATCCTGTGGTACTGCATCCGTACCCGTTTTCATAAATCCCCCGGAAAGAAAGGACATAATATGCTCGGCCATAGCAGCCTCTGAAGAAGCACCGCCCTTTTCCAGAAACTCATCAAATCCATAGTCACCGCTAAATTCTATGTAATACAGACCCTCTTCTATTTTCTTTACGCTCTGTGCCGCGGTAACCATCTCTCCAAAGATAGACCACGCTCCTGCCAGCAATATAATCACTGCCAGAAGCAGTACTAAAAAAATGTTCCTAATTATTTTCAAAATTTTTCTCCCCATTGTATACTCTCCTTATATATTTATTCGATAATAGCGGTACAGTCTCCGTGCATGCGGATGCGCACAATACACCGGAATAGTACTATAGCTTTTTACCCACAATATATATACCACATTTAAATACATAGAACCACCATTATTTTCAAAATAAAAATACAATGCAGTTGTTGTATTTTTCAGAAGTATCGTATACAATCAAAGTGCCGACAGTTCGTTTGTACCATCCTGTCGTTAAACAAAACCAGGACTACTATTCACAAAAATGTGATGATGGTGGCCTTGCGTTTTGCAAGGCCTTTTCTTTTGGAGGACTTTATGAATAACCAAATCTTACAATCAAAACCGTACTGCTCTATCCTGAAAACAAGGATTCGGCAGGAACGGGAGGAAACTGCAATCCTGCTTAGATGTATCCCCTCAACGGTTGTCTCTCTCTTTGTTGTCAGTGTCATCTGTATGAACCTGCTTGCAAACAAAACACTTTTTCAAACTACTTGGATTGCGCTGGACGGCGGTATTTTGATTTCCTGGCTATCTTTTATGTGTATGGATATCATTACCAAATATTTCGGTCCCAAGGCATCCAATACCATTGCAGTTCTTGCATCTGCAATCAATGTGCTTACTTGCCTGATTTTTTATATCGCCAGCATCATTCCGTCCAATGCTAAGGATTACACGGCACTCAATGAAATCCTTGGCGGAACATGGTTTATCCTATTAGGCAGCACCATTGCCTTTCTCGTATCGGCAGTCATTAACAATTTTTTGAATTGGACAATCGGCAAAGCATTTCATAATAATCCCGATGGAAAACTGGCATATGCAGCCCGGTCATACATTTCCACTTTTATCGGTCAGTTTATGGACAACCTGATTTTTTCCCTTATCGTTTTTGTGGGATTTGCGCCCATATTCTGGGATGGATTTCATTGGACAGTACTGCAATGTACCGTATGTGCTTTCACAGGAGCCGTAGCAGAACTGATTATGGAGATCGCGTTCTCTCCCTTCGGTTATCGGATTGTGACCAGTTGGAAAAAGCACAATGTGGGACAGGAATACCTTGCCTATATCAACGGAGGTAAAAAAGGATGAAAATTTTAGTAACAGGCACATCACAGGGAATCGGCAAGGCAATCGCCGAACGATTTTTAAAAGAAGCTTATGAAGTCATCGGTATCGACCGTCAAGAATCAAGCATCCATCATCAAAACTATGTCCATTATCAATTAGATGTCCGGGATTATGATAATTTGCCGGACATCCGAGACATCAATATTTTAATCAACAACGCCGGAACACAAAATGAGGATGACATTGATATAAACTTAAAAGCACTGATTCATATTACTGAGAAATATGGTATTCAGGATAAAATACGCTCTATCTTAAATATTGGTTCTGCAAGTGCACACACCGGAGCAGAATTTCCCGAATATTGTGCAAGTAAGGGGGGCATCTTAGCCTACACAAAAAATGTTGCTATGCGTATCGCCAATTATGGCGCTACCTGCAACAGCCTCGATCCCGGCGGCGTTCTGACACCACTTAATGAATGCGTGATAAATGATCCTGTCCTTTGGGCACAAATCATGGATGAGACCCCTCTAAAAAAATGGGCCACCACGGAAGAAATTGCCGAATGGGCATATTTTCTAACGATTACCAACACCTTCTGCACCGGACAAAATATCCTTGTTGATGGAGGCGAATCCATAAATTATCATTTTGTCTGGAAAGAATAAGACGCATATAAAAACTCCTCACAGCCATTACAGAAGTGAGGAGTTTTTGACTTTACCTTATCTTATTCCTCAATTGCAACATAAAATTTGCCATCATCCCCAATTCGGAGTCTCAGGTGCCTTATATATTTCTCATAAAAGCGCTTCATTTCATTCTCAGTTGCTACAATATACGCATCCGAATAAATCTGCTTTGTAAGCTCCCAGCCATCTTTTCCAACTATATCCGGAAGATAGTATTGAAGCACCTTCTTAAGAACAATCCGCTGCAGTTCTCCCGCATTCTCCATGTAAAAATCATCCATGGCACAGTGAAAAATGGAACGACTGCTGAGAGCTTCCTTTATGGCATTGCCGCACTTACGGTACTCATACATAACCAGAAATCTTGCTTCCGGTATGGATGAGATAAGTCCCCAGAAATCTGAATCACTGGAGCAAAGGATAAAGGAATCGATTTTCTCCCGATAATACGCCGCCGCAACTCCCACAGCCAAACGCATATCCACCAAGGATTTTGCATCTGTCACCCGCTGCACTTCCACATGCTCTACCGGAATGTCTATCAGTTTTTCTATGTAATCCCAAGCAATGCCGGTGTGACAATCATCATATAGAATGATTTTGCTGATTATCCCCTGCGCTTCCAATTGCATATTCTTAAGTACTCCATACAATTTATAAGGATTCGAATTTTCGCAGTCCACTACCATAATGATGCGTCTGGAGCCCCATATAAAATTGTTTATCTTCCGCTTAATTTCATCCGAAACATCTCGATATTTATGTCCATCCAGAAACTCTTCCCCATGCTGTGCATAAAGAACTTTCAAGAACTTGGAATCTGAATTCAGTATATTTCCTACATCCTCCGGGTTCCAATGCATATACATCTGAAATGGATAAAATACCTTATTTCCTTTGTATTTATTGTACTCATCTATCAGTACTTGCTTCTTGTCGTATTTTGGAATCACAAACAAAGCACGAATGTATTCAAAATGAACGGACTCCGGAAAAAAATCTTTGCATGAATCAATGTGTTCATCCATAAGCCGTGTGATATGCCACACATATTTATCAGCCCGAAAGTTCGGCTGTATCACCGGTACCTCCCATTCCAGCAGTGTCTCAATCTCCGATTTATCAAAATATTCTATACCATCTAAATTCCTTAAATTATAGCGAATTTCATTATCCACATTCAAAAAATGATTTAATATTCCGGTCCTAATCTTAGATAGATACCTGATAATTGTTGCATCTTTATTCATGCACAATTCTTCCAAGAGTTCCCCATATCGCTGACTGTAATACTCTCCCAGCCTTATGTCAGGAATCCCCAGCATATACGCTACAATACATACTACCTCTGCTCTGTTTATTGTTTTTACTACCTTTTGTTCACCATCAATAGTCGTAAATGATTCACACTCTACCTCCAATTCACCTAGATTTGCAAAATTTACCACCTTTTTTGCCATTCATGTACCTCCACTAGAATATTTAGTTATAGTTTTGAAATGTTTGAACGAAATGTTCAAGAAATGATTTATACACAAGAACTGCGTAATTAGATGATATCACTATATTTGTAGTTTTTCAAGTTAAATTATTAAGAAAGAGGCAGCCACTTTTGTGACTGCTATTCCACTTCCTATATGCCTCCATAATTGTCTTCTGAACTTCATCCCTGATATGAAAAATCCCCTTCCCGGTATTCACCGGAAAGGGGACTCTAATTTTACTCTATGCTATTTCCAATCTCTAGCCTTGCGATAGCCTACTTACTAGCGATAGCAGCCTGTGCAGCAGCTAATCTAGCGATAGGCACACGGAATGGAGAACAAGAAACGTAATCCAAACCAATCTTGTGGCAGAATTCTACGGAAGAAGGATCTCCACCGTGCTCACCACAGATACCTACGTGAAGCTTAGGATTTACAGGCTTACCAAGCTTGATAGAGGTCTCCATTAACTTACCAACACCAACCTGGTCAAGCTTTGCAAATGGATCGTTCTCGAAGATCTTAGCATCATAGTAAGCATCTAAGAACTTACCAGCGTCATCACGAGAGAATCCGTAAGTCATCTGAGTTAAATCGTTGGTACCGAAGCAGAAGAAATCAGCTTCAGCTGCGATCTCATCAGCAGTAAGAGCTGCTCTAGGGATCTCAATCATGGTACCTACTTCGTACTCAAGGTTAACACCAGCTGCTGCGATTTCAGCGTCAGCGGTCTCAACTACTACCTTCTTAACATACTTAAGCTCTTTAACTTCACAAGCAAGAGGAATCATGATTTCAGGCTTAACAGTCCAATCAGCGTGCTTCTTCTGAACGTTGATTGCTGCACGGATAACAGCCTTGGTCTGCATCTTAGCGATTTCAGGATAAGTAACCGCAAGACGACAACCTCTGTGACCCATCATAGGGTTGAACTCATGTAAACCGGTGATGATGGTCTTAATCTGCTCAACAGTCTTGCCCTGAGCATCAGCAAGCTTCTTGATGTCTGCTTCATCAGTAGGAACGAACTCATGAAGAGGTGGATCTAAGAAACGGATGGTAACTGGGTTACCTTCAAGAGCTTCGTAAAGAGCCTCGAAGTCTCCCTGCTGATAAGGAAGAATCTTCTCAAGAGCTGCTTCTCTCTCTTCTACAGTATCAGAACAGATCATCTCACGGAATGCTGCAATTCTGTCTTCCTCGAAGAACATATGCTCGGTACGGCAAAGACCGATACCTTCAGCACCAAGCTCACGAGCCTTCTTAGCGTCTGCAGGAGTATCTGCATTGGTACGTACCTTAAGAGTACGATACTTATCTGCCCAACCCATAATTCTGCCGAACTCACCAGCGATGGTAGCGTCAACAGTAGGGATTTCACCATCATAGATGTTACCGGTAGAACCATCGATAGAAATCCAATCTCCTTCATGGAACTCCTTACCACCTAAAGTGAACTTCTTATTAGCTTCGTCCATAGCGATATCGCCACATCCGGATACACAGCAGGTTCCCATACCACGAGCAACTACTGCAGCGTGAGAGGTCATACCACCACGAACAGTTAAGATACCCTGAGATGCCTTCATACCGGTGATATCTTCAGGAGAGGTCTCAAGACGAACAAGAACAACCTTCTCTCCTCTGTTATTCCAAGCTTCTGCGTCTTCTGCAGTAAATACAACCTTACCACAAGCAGCTCCAGGAGAAGCGCCAAGACCCTTACCCATAGGAGTAGCAGCCTTTAATGCAGCAGCGTCAAACTGAGGATGTAATAAGGTATCTAAGTTACGAGGATCGATCATAGCTACTGCTTCTTCCTCAGTTCTCATACCTTCATCTACTAAATCACAAGCGATCTTTAATGCAGCCTGTGCAGTTCTCTTACCATTTCTGGTCTGTAACATGAAAAGCTTACGATCCTGGATAGTAAACTCCATATCCTGCATATCTCTGTAGTGAGTTTCAAGAATGTTACATACGTTGGTGAACTGCTCATAAACTTCAGGCATAACCTCTGCTAATGCAGCGATAGGCTGAGGAGTACGAACACCGGCAACTACGTCTTCACCCTGAGCGTTGATTAAGAACTCACCCATAAGCTTCTTCTCACCGGTAGCTGGGTCACGGGTAAATGCTACACCGGTACCAGACTCATCTGACCAGTTACCGAATGCCATTTCCTGTACGTTTACAGCGGTACCCCAAGAATAAGGAATATCGTTGTCACGACGATATACGTTTGCACGAGGGTTATCCCAAGAACGGAATACAGCCTTAACTGCTCCCATTAACTGCTCCTTAGGATCGTTAGGGAAGTCCTCACCAATCTTAGACTTGTATTCAGCCTTGAACTGATTAGCAAGCTCCTTAAGATCTTCAGCAGTAAGGTCTACGTCCTGAGTAACACCCTTCTCTTCTTTCATGTTATCGATAAGTTCTTCGAAGTACTTCTTACCAACTTCCATAACTACGTCAGAATACATCTGAATAAATCTGCGGTAGGAATCATACGCGAATCTGGGGTTACCGGTTTTTGCCGCAAAACCTTCAACTGCCACATCGTTAAGTCCTAAGTTCAAAATGGTATCCATCATACCGGGCATCGAAGCGCGTGCGCCGGAACGGACGGAAACGAGAAGAGGATTTTCAAGGTCACCGAACTTCTTGCCGGTAACGCCCTCCATCTTTGTAATGTACTCCATGATTTCAGCCATGATCTCAGCATTGATCTGACGACCGTCCTCATAGTACTGTGTGCAGGCCTCGGTAGAAATCGTGAAGCCCTGAGGAACAGGAAGACCGAGACCGGTCATCTCGGCAAGGTTTGCGCCCTTTCCGCCAAGAAGCTCGCGCATGTTTGCGTTTCCTTCAGAGAAAAGGTAAACA
>JAFUKH010000100.1 GCA_017467845.1 Lachnospiraceae bacterium
AATTCTTTCTAGCTTTTCAGAGTTTTTTGTGTCTTATTGTAGACGAACAGTTCTTTTATTTTGCTCGAAGCTCGAACAGACATGAACTAATCATAAAACGCAGTTCCGTACTTTGTGAAATTTAAGCAGTTTCGAACAGCTTACAAATACAGAGACATAATTCCACGCGAGAGCCGGCACTTTTGTTTACTCAAGGAATCCGCCCTATGCAGGACAGATACGCAGAGTGTCTAACGAGTGGAAATAACACAACTCGAACGCAAATGGCAGCTTTGGAAATTACTACGCATTTTTTCTAAGCCATGCAAACATAGGGGAGGTATTCCCCGCACAACATTCCCTTGCAATCACCTATTGTATTCTGCAACAGCCACTTACAAAATACGATTATAAGATCTTACTTCCATTGGCGGTCAGCTTAAACTTTACGCCCAGCATTGCAGCTGCGCCACGACTCATCAACATACGTCCTAAGAAAATATCAAAGTATTCATACATGGTGCAGATACGCTCATCAATCTGTAAATCCAGTGTGATAACCTTCTTCTCCACGTCAATATGTAAATCCGCCTGAGTTACGGCATAATTTACTCTGTCATGGATATCGAAGTTCTCCGGCTCCTTGGTGCGCACTCTATTACGACGCACATCGGTCTTATCCGCAATAATCAGTGCTGCAGATACTACATCCTTGGCACCGCCGGTAGACTCATCATGATTACTGATGGCAGATACCACCGTTACACGATCCCTCAGGGGCATATCAGTCTTAGAAAGGATATCATTGGCAAGAAGTCCGCCGTATTCCGCATGATTCTTACGATTGATGGCATTACCGATGTCATGCATAAAGCCCGCAATTTTGGCAAGCTCAATCTCATGCTCAGAATAACCAAGCTCTGTCAATATGTAAGCAGCTCTTTCCGCAACTACTGCGCAATGTGCCCGGGAATGGTCTGTGTAGCCAAGTACACCCAGATCCGCATTTCCCTTTTCCAGAAAAGCTAACACTTCTTCATTTTTCTTAATCTCATTATAAGTCATTATAAAAGCTGAACTCCTCTACTTTCACACTCTGCAACCATTTCGTCCGGCCAAATAGAACAATGTACTTCTCCGATATGCGCTTTTCTTAGGAAGAACATGCAGATACGGGACTGTCCGATACCACCACCGATCGTATATGGTACCTGTTCTTCTAATACTGCCTTCTGGAAAGGAAGCTCTGCTCTTTCCGGACAGCCGGCCTTCTCCAGCTGAGACAATAATGCCTCTCTATCTACTCGGATTCCCATAGAAGATAATTCCAACGCAATATCAAGCACAGGATAATACACAATTATATCTGCATTCAGCGCCCAATCATCATAATCCGGTGCTCGACCGTCATGGGGCTCGCCACACTCCAGCATATCGCCAATCTGCATAATACATACAGCGCCCTTTGCTTTTGCAATATAATATTCTCTCTCCTTTGGAGTATAATCCGGGAACATTTCTTCCAGTTCTTTAGTTGTTACGAAGAAAATATCATGGGGAAGAATTTCTTCAATATAGTCATAATGAATCGACATATATTTTTCAGTCTTACGAAGTACTTTATAAAGGTTCTTTACGGTATCCTTTAAAAAATCAATGTTACGGTCTTCCTTGCTGATGACCTTCTCCCAATCCCACTGATCCACATAAATGGAATGAATATTGTCCAGCTCTTCGTCACGACGAATAGCATTCATATCGGTATATAAGCCCTGACCTACGCCAAAACCATACTTCTGCAATGCATAACGTTTCCACTTTGCAAGAGAATGCACAATTTCTGCCTCTCTTCCACCCTGATCCTTAATATCAAAAGAAACCGGCCTTTCCACGCCGTTTAAGTTATCATTTAAGCCTGATTCCGGAGTAACAAAAAGCGGTGCTGATACACGAAGTAAATCCAGACGTTCCACTAAAAGCTGCTGGAAACAATCCTTTACTGTCTTAATTGCAACCTGTGTTTCATACAAGTTTAAATGTGATTTATAATCCTTTGGTATGCTGAGCTTACTCATAGTCATACTCCCTTCATTTTTACAGTATCATTTAATCATTAAAAACCTTTTGGAAGATTTTAGCAAGTACTTTTTATAAAAACTATTCGTCACTTACCACGTCACCCACAAGGTATCTTTTTTTGCGATCCATTAGCCGGATTCCAAAGAATACGCATAACCCACATACAAGGCACACGGTCAGGCTGTACAGCGGACTGTTCACCAGAGAAGTATAGGTAAGCAGATATGCAAGGCATCCTGACAATACATGTACAATTACCGGCCACGCAAAGCTGCCGAAATATTCATACATGTACACCATAAGGCATCCCATAACAAAGGCGTACACGCCCTGGATATAATTCATATGATACATACCATAGGCAAAGGCTGATATAATCATTGCTACGGAAATCTTTGCTCTTCTGCGGAGAATATTATAAATAATACCTCTGAACAAAAACTCCTCAGCCACAGGAATCAGTACACCGAAGCACAAAAGACCAATGGGAAGAGATGCAGAGTATGCATCTGCCAACATATTCTGATAGGCTGTAGCTTTATCCGTCACGCCCATCACCTCCAGAAGTACATTTAATCCGATAACCGCCGCCACAGTAACAATTGCTGCCACACCGTATGTAATGGGCTCTTCTCCTCGTAAATGAGCAAGGAGCATATCCTCCTTGGTTCTGTGAATCAGCTTCTTCGCCATATCCTTTAAAAAGAACACTGCAACGATACAGGAAAGAGCACTCATAATAGCGCTTGCATTACCCGTAAGACCGGTTGCTTCCCCTGTAGCTTCATCATAGAAAAGAAGCCATTCTGCGATTTTACCGCTCATTCCTCCGCTGATATTCTTAAACAGAAGCAACACACCGCTGTCCACAACATTTTTAATCAAAATAAACAGTAAAAAGGGATAAAGGAAAGGCCACATTACCTGAAAGAATCCCTTAGGCTTCGGACGTTCTTCCTCACGAAGAAGAAATGCATGAAGCTCCTCCACGCTGCGCACAATATAATCCGCATGAGCCTCCATCAGTTCTTCCTTGCTTCCATAGCCGTAGGTAACACCTACACTTTCTACCTTCAGTGCTCTGGCACCTTCTACATCAAAGCAGCGGTCGCCAATCATATATACCAGCTGTGGGTCAATAGGCTGTTCTCCAAAAAGCTGGTGTAATGCTTCTCTTACCACCTCATCCTTATTCACACGGGTGCCGTCCAGCTCACTTCCCACGATTACCTTGAAATACTGCTTAATCTGAAAATGCTCCAGGATTCGCTCCACATACACCGTTGGTTTGCTGGAAGCTACCGCAAGGGTAAATCCTGCTTCCTTTAAATCCTTCAGCATAAAGGGAACGCCACTATATACTTCATTCTCAAAGAGACCAATCTCAGAAAAACGTTCTCTATACTTGGCAACTGCCTTATCTGCCTGCTCCCTGTCCATACCATAGAACTTCATAAAGCTGTCCCAAAGAGGTGGACCGATAAAAGGCTCCAGCTTATCCAGGTCCGGCTCATCAATTCCCTGATCCTTAAGAGCATATTGCACGCAGGTGCAAATTCCTAACTTTGGATCCGTTAGTGTACCATCCAAATCAAATAAAAAGTACTTCTTCATCTATTAAAAACTCCTAATTTTATCGCTGTCCTTGCCGGCAGCGTTATCTATCATGGTAATTTTTACATCATAGCCCACAGAAGGATTTACCTCCACATGAACAATATCCCCCACCTTATGCCCCAAAAGTGCTTTGCCCAGGGGCGATTCATTACTGATTAAACCTTCTAAAGAATTGCCACGAACCGTGGTAACAATCTTATAGACTTCTTCCGTTCCGTCATCCACAAACTGTACTGTCACACGATTGTTGATTCCCACCTCATCTTCCGCAGATTCATCGGAAATAACATTGGCTGTACGAATCATTCTTTCCAGATAACGGATGCGGCTTTCATTCTGGTTCTTTACCTTTTTCGCCGCATAGTACTCAAAATTCTCACTCAAATCCCCATGAGCTCTGGCTTCCTTTACATCCTCCAGTGCCTTGGGACGTACCACCAGTTTACGATATTCAATCTCCTGGCGCATCTCATCTATATCTTTTTGTGTTAATTCATCAAACATAAAGTTCCTCTCATTTTTCCGCCATCAGAAGGACATACAGTCTCTTTTTCGGCACGCCTCGCCTTGCGGCAATGTCACTAAGTTTAGAAATCGCTCTGTTCCAAAACAATATGTCTTATTCAGACACGTTCTCACTCCGTGAAAAACGTAGCAGTACTAAGCTCGAAAATACCTCGCTAAGTGCTGACGTTTTTCAAGGGTCTTCATAAGACATATCATTTCCTCACAGAACAATTTCTAAACTTAGTGACATTGTGTTCTGTGTCCGACGCCTACCAAAGGCACTCAAAAGAGACTGTATGTCCTTCTGATGGCTGGTTACTTACAAAATTTTACATCTGAATAGCATATACGGTTGCCACGCTCAAAATAATCTGAATAATCGCAAAACGATATACAGTCTGGGTATTGCTCCAATCCCAGTTCTTACGCACATGGTCGTGGAGTGGCAGACGCACATTGGATAAAATGTGAATCTTACAGAAGCGGATTAATGCCACCTTTAAAAGTCCAAGACCACCGTCTAAAATCAATACCAGCGCCACCGGAATATATAAAAATGGGCTTCCGGTCTTCAAAATAGCAATACTGATAAAAAGCCCCATCGCTCTGGAGCCTGCATCTCCCATCATCAGCTTACTGGGAGTTGCATTGTACCATAGATATCCCAGAATACATACTGCAAAAAGAAGAATCTGGAAAGAGTAATCTCCTGCTACCGCTTTCACAACATCAATAGCGTAGATTGTAATGATGGTAATGATAGTCAGAGTTCCGGACAGTCCGTCCACACCATCAGCACAATTGGTTACATTTACTGAAGTCCATACCAGAATCACTACCAATATTCCGAAAATAATAGGCGGAATGGTAAGAGTAATATTCAGTATTGCCAGCTCTACTACATTACTATTATATCTGAGAAATGTTACAGCCACCATCACTGCCACACACAAATCCAGAAAGCCTTTTTTATACTCTCCCCAGGGACTTTTAGCAGCATCATCCAGATATCCCGTCATCATACAGATAACAATCAGCATCAGATAGATAATATATTCTGCACTCATGGGAGCAAAAAGAAATGCTACAGTCACATACGCCAATACGAAGATAATGCCTGCGCCTCTGGGCTTTCCCGCAGATTTCTTGCCATCATGAGCGAAATCCCTGCCTCCATCCTTGGGTAAAAATCTGCAAAGCTTTGCCGTAGCAACAATGGTTGCAAAAAACGCAAACAATATGCCGATAAATGCACAAAGTGCAGAATAGTCTTCGGATAAAATATTGTGTAACATGTTCATTACCTTCCTAATACTTGCTTAATTTTGTCTTGTAAAGCCCTTGTGCTGGGCCTTTTTCTCATACATCAGCTTATCTGCTTTGCTTAAGAACTCATCCAGCGTCTGTGTATGAATATTGTCGGTATAACAGCCGATACTGGCATGTATCTCATATGGAGCCACACCAAGCTTATTATATGCTGCAATCTCTTTCTTTATGGATGCCACAATCTCCGCAGCCCTTCCATAGTTGTTATCTCCGGCAAATACAATCAAGAACTCATCACCACCGATTCTTGCCGCAACTTCTCTGTCAATGGATTTACGAATCATATTTCCAAACGCACGTAGTGCAGCATCTCCTTCGCTATGTCCATAGGTATCATTAATACTCTTTAAACCATCCATATCAATGGAAATCACCGTCATCTGCACTGCATCCATTTCCACCGCTTTCTCTCGCATGGTCTCCACTCTCTGATAGAATCCCTGACGATTATAAAGTCCGGTCAACATATCAAAGAGGTATACTCTCATCAGCTGAGCCTGTGCCATAACCAGCTCAAATAGATTGCGGATACTGGTCATGAAGGAAGACGCAGCAGTAAACCACATCTCTTCCATATCAAAAAGATAGCTCATCACACCAACGCCTACTCCCTTTACGTGAATAGGAAGATTCAGCATACATTCATATCTGTCCATGCTGTCACAGATAAACTCATCCACCTTGTCCAGCGTCACATTGCGCCTGATTTTATTCCCGTTTTCACGGGCACCATTAATGATATGTGCCATGGTCATGGTCTTTCCATGTGGCTTCAGCTCTCCAGCCTTGGTAAACATCTCCACCTGAAGATTCTCCACAAATTCCTCTTCCATGGTGAACATCATTTCTCTGTACCTGAGAGGAGCAGAATATCTGGCGATAGCCTTCATACTTTCAGAAAAATCTGTCTTGGTACTGTATCTGGAAACCATCTTCTGCACATCATTCTGGAACTTAATCAATTGATGAAGTTCTGAACGCATGCGAATAAGCTCGGTAATACCATATTCGCTATGAAGTGCATCACATCCGCAGGAATGACCGATTTGCATCTTGCTGTGAATGAAAATTACCTTTGAACGGTCCACATCCTCTGTCCCGTTCGTAATCATCTCACAAATACGCTCAATCAACCGCTCATTGTTTACCACACCGGTAGTCAGTCTGGGAACGCTGTATCGCTCCATATCAATACCATCAAAACCACTGACTGCCACATCCTCCGGCACACGGAAACCGTTCTTCTGTAGATAATTCACAATGGGAATTGCCATTGCATCATTGGCACAGATAATTGCTTCCGGGAATGGAAGGGAGCTATCCATCATCTGCTCCATAGCTACCAGCGCCGGCTCTTCCCAAAAATATCCATAGTAAACTCTTCTCTCATCAAAGGGAATCCCATTTTTTTCAAGAACATCCTTGTATGCCTGCAGGCGCACCTCTGAATACTCATTTCCCGGCATACCACCCATGAAGTTGATTCTCTTATAGCCATGATATTCCACCATATGCTCTACCACTTCACGGAAGCAGCCTTCATACTCAAATGTAAGGTTAATGGCACCCTCCATGAATTTGTCCACCGCAAAGATAGGTACACCGGCTTTATTGGCACTTGCCACCAGCTCATGCATCTCTTCATCCTGTTTAAAGGACTCTGACATCAGTACAACCGCGTCATATTTCTCCACCGGAATTGAGCTCAAAATGCTTCTTTCCCCTTGGTCAATTACATCATTCATGAACAAATCTGTAATCGTAGAATAGAAATTTACTCTGATCTGGTAACCTCTGCATACATCCACTACTGTTCCCATAATACGGAGCTGCTCGTCATTGGAGAAATTGGACAGAACAAACGCAATCACCTTATATGGTTTTCCCTCAGAATATTTCTTAATCATATACCTTCTCTTGCCTTCTCTCAGTTCTTACGAAGAAACTGGAATGCCTCCATATCAAAGTCGGTTCCGGGCAAGAAGATAAACTCTACTTTTCCCCTGCCTGCAAGCTTCTCAAAGGTAATTTCCTGTTTTTCGTAATCCTTTGTACCCCTAATCTCCAGAATACGTCTTACACTGACGCCTTCTTCGTTTGTAAAGTTGATATGTGCGGTATTTCCCGCAAGCGGTGTTCTGCCCCAGATAGCAATAGCATCCACACCTTCTGTGCCGAAATCCATATCCGCATATTCTACTACTACATTATTACCGATACCTGTGATATCCTTGTCTCCTACCACAAAGCTGTCACCATAGATATTGGTGAACTCAGGTGCTTCCACACGGCTTACACCCTTCTCATATTTTGTAAACTCAAATCCCTTCAGATGCACCTTGTCATACATCTTGATGGAGATGGTCTGAACTCCTTTAATTCTTCTGGACAATTTCCATGTGTCGGCCTGATAAGTTGCCCAGATAGATGGCTTCTGGTAAATGTTATTTGCAAGCATTTCACTGCCTTCCTCACCCGGCTTTCCAAGCCAGATTTCCACAGGATACGCCTTCTCATCCACTGCCCAGATAGGAACAGTGATTTCATCAGAACCATAGTCACCGAAATCCAAGCTGGCAAAAATGATAGCGCTTGGCTTCTCGCTTTCCATGGCAACACCCTTTTCATTACCATTGCCAATTTCACCGATACAATCCGTATAGAGACCTGCAGTGATGAATTCATAAGGATTCATGGTTGCCTGACCAAGTCCCTGTGCCTTAAAGGCTACCTGAGAAATCAGACGCACCTTATCGGTACCGCTCTTAGTCATACAACGTACCAAGAAATCACCGTCGCCAAGAGCATCGATTCTGGCAGTATGTACACCGTTCTCATAGGAAATCTCCTGTACGGTTACAAAGGATACCTCAATACCACTTCCATTCACAACCTTCCAGATTAATTCCTGATCGGTTGCATTTTCCGGATATACCTTAGCAGTAACTACGATACTTTCCTTGCCGGGCTCTAAAACCTTGCCCTCCGGAATACCGATTTCCACCTTACGAACCGGAACATTTGCCGGAAGCTCCATAGGCTTATCCATTAAGTTTTCGTTTACTGAGATACCGCTTCTTGCCGGTGCCTCCACCGCCTCTAAGACAATGGTGCTGCTCTTAAGATTCTTACCCTTTACAGTCACCTTGATTTCCCCTGCCTCGGTCTTAGAAGCAACAATTGCTACTAATTTACCGTTAAAGAGCTTTCTCACATTGCCCTTATATGGGTCATAATCGGTACTGTCACCGTTATCCATACCTACTAAACGTCCGGCACCCTCTACCAGCACCTCTACGTAGTCCATTGCATTTTCAACCGGATATCCATCCTTATCCTCCACAGAAATGGTAATATAGGATAGATCCTCTCCATTGGCCTTCAGAACAGTCTTATTGGCTTCGGTAAGTATTTTTACACCATCCCCAAAGCTGTGGCGGGAATGCCTTGCTACTTCCTTGCCCTCTTTATCATATGCTACTGCCACGATTTCGCCGGGCTCATAGGTCACGTGCCAAAGTCCCTGCAGAACCTTACCCTTCTCATGGTCGATGTCCTGCTTACCCTGAGATACACCATTCACAAAAAGCTCTACCGCTGCAGCATCCGTGGTGGCACGCACATCGATTTCCTCGCCTTCACTAAAGTCCCAGTGAGGATATACATGTACCATGGGAGCCAGTTTGCCCTCGCCCCACTCAGAGCGATAGATATAGAAGGTGTCCTTAGGAATACCTGCGGTATCAATCTGACCAAAGTAGGAATTCTTGGTCTGATAAGGTGTTGGCTCACCAATATAATCAAATCCGGTCCAGATAAACTGTCCGAAACAGAAATCTGCATCTCTATCCGGAATAATACAGCTTTCCGTATTCTTTGCCCCCCAGCTGGTACAGCAGTTACCAAGGCAGGAACACTGCTCGTCCTCGTCTGACAAAATGGACTGTGACAGAGGGAATCTGTAGATACCTCGGCTCTGTACGGTGGAGGAGGTCTCACTACCGAAAATAATCCAATCCGGATGTGCTGCATGATGCTCATCATACAATCTTTCCGCATAGTTATAACCGGCTACCTTCACAATATCTGCACACTTCTGTGCACCTTCCCAAGGCATGTAGTTGGAACCGATGGTAATCAGGGCATTGCCCTTCATGTCCGATTCCTTTACTGCACCCATCAGACGTCTTACGATATCCGGTGCCCATGGATCAGCATGGGTATCATAGATTTCATTACCAATAGACCACATGAACAGTGATGGATGGTTACGATCCCTGCGAATCCACGAACGTACATCGATGCAGGACCACTCCTTAAAGTAGTTACCATAGTCAAATTCCGTCTTAGGTCTTTCCCACATATCAAATGCCTCTGATAAAATGAGGAAGCCCATTTCATCCGCAATATCCATAAGCTCCTTCGCAGGCATATTATGAGCGGTACGAAGAGCGTTTACGCCCATTTCACGAAGAATGGTAAACTTACGGCGCATTGCCTCTTCGTGGAATGCTGCGCCAAGGGCACCATTGTCGTGATGCTCACAGACACCATGAATTTTCACATGTCTGCCGTTTAAGAAAAAGCCCTTCTGGGTATCAAAAAGCATACGCTTAAAGCCTACGGTCATCTCCTGGGAATCCTTACACTCATCCCCTTCCATAAGCTCCACTTTTAATCTATAACAATTGGGTGCTTCGATATCCCACTCCTTGATATCCTCAAGCTCTTCCCCAAAGGATATCTTCTTAGTAATGGGATGATGGCTGCCCAATTCCTTTACCACTTTACCATCAAAAAGCAATGTATACTTTACCATGGTGTCCGGGGTAATCAGACCATCTACTTCCGTGTCAATCTCCATCAGGTACTTGCCTTCGGAAATGTAGGTATTATGTACATAAGTGCCATCCAGCGGAAGATAGACATCCGGATACACCTTCAGCCACACATTACGGTAAATTCCCGCGCCGGAATACCATCTGGTATTAGGAGACTGATAAACCACCTGCACAAGGATTTCATTCTCTCCCTCTACCAGCTCCTCTGTGATGTCAAAGCCAAATGCCGAGTAACCATACTTCCAATTACCAACCTTCACACCATTTACATACACTGTAGAATCCATATATACACCGTCAAAGCGAAGGAACGCAGTCTCACCTTCCTTTAAGCCGATTTCATCTAAAGTAATCACCTTGCGATACCAGCCGATGCTGTCCTCATATAGATTGTTGGTATCATAAATCATCCAGTCGTGAGGAATATCCACAGGTGTAAACTCCTGCTCCTTTCCTCTGATATCTGCAATGCTTACGCCTAAGGCTGTCTTCAAAAATGTCCAATTGTCATTAAACAGTCTCATTTGTCTTCTCCTCCGGTTTACTTAAAATTATTTTTCCATCCACTAATTCTACTTTTAGCTTATTATCATCAAGAGCCAGGCTGTCCAAAAGCTCTCTTGGAATCTGTACGCGCCCTGCTTTATCTACAACAGAGAATTCCTCCTGCGTCTCCAGCGTATGCCAATCAAGAGAAACCTCTTTCACCAAATCCGTATATTTCTCTTTCAAAATACGCTCACTGGAAATCTTACCGTCCCTGATTGCCACAACACGCTGCACCTTCTTAGAAAGGGTCACATCATGGGTTACAATGAGTATGGTCTGACCGTTCTTATTCAGCTCTCTGAATACATCGAAGATATAATTGGCCGTAGAAGGGTCTACACTACCGGTAGGCTCATCCGCCAGAAGCAACTTCGGGGAATTAGCCAGCGCAATGGCAATGGCAATACGCTGCTGCTCACCACCGGACAGAGTATTCAGCCGGTTATTCTTTTTATGAGCCATACCCACCATCTCTAAAAGCTCCATGGCCTTTTCCCGCTTTTTCTTCTCGCTGGATAAATACATGGGCATCATGACATTCTCTATCGCCGGAAGATAAGGTAGCAGGTTTCTGGCATTGTTCTGCCACACGAAGCCCACGGTCTCTCTCTTATACTTCACAAGCTCTGCCTCTGACATGGTAAAAAGATTCTTGCCCCCCACAATCAGACTTCCTGCGCTGGGCTTGTCCAGACCACCTATCATATTGAGAAAAGTTGACTTACCGCTTCCACTGTTACCAATCAGTGCCGTCAATTCGCCTTCCTCAACCACCAGGTCCAGTCCCTGCAAAGCAAGAACTTCTGTCTCCTTTGTCTTATAAATTTTCACTAAGCCTTCTGCCTGAATCATCGGGTTTCCCATAGTGCCTTTTCCTCTTGTAAGATATAATTCTAACATTTCTATTCTAACGGATTAGACAGATTTCTTCAATGGTTTCCCGTACAAAAAGACTATTCTTTTTAGTCAAATTTTGCGTTGACAATCACTAATTTTTGCACTATAGTGTTCCTTGCAAACAAAATATAACGCTAGGGGCGCCAATATGCTGAGAGGAATCCTCGATTCCGACCCTCATTACTTGAACCGGATAATACCGGCGTAAGGAAGCAAACTGAACTTGCTTAGCAAGTTCAGGGGAAGAAAAGCTCTGCTTTTCTTCTGCAACCGGAAAAACCTACGGTTTTTCAAACGATACTTCAAAGAAATGAAGTTTCACTTCTATTGGTGGTCCTCCTTGCAAAACTAAGGAGGTTTTTTTATGCAAAAAATTACTGCAAAACAGTTGGCATTCGCTGCCGCTGCCGTAGCACTTGGTACAGTGCTATCTAACATCAAGGTATTTAGTTTCCCCTTCGGAGGCTCCATCACCTTACTCTCTATGCTGGTTATCGCTCTTCCGGGCTACTGGTTCGGTCCTATCGTGGGACTTCTTACCGGTCTGGCCTATGGCGCACTCCAGTTAATCTTTGATCCCTATATCCTGTTCCCTATCCAGATGATTACGGACTACTTCCTCGCATTTGGAGCACTCGGTTTGTCCGGCTTTTTCGCAAGCTCCAAAAACGGCCTTATCAAAGGATATATTGCGGCCATTCTGGGAAGATATTTCTTCTCCGTATTATCGGGCTGGCTCTTCTTCGGCGAATACGCATGGGACGGCTGGGCAGCCCTGCCTTATTCCCTGGTTTACAACGGAATCTACATCTTCTCTGAAGCAGCCATCACTATTATTTTATTACTGCTTCCACCGGTAAAGAACGCTATTCTCTCGGTAAAGAAGATGGCGGCAGAGTAAACTTTAGGGGCCGTTGCAAAATGGAAATGCTTCGAAAGAGGATGTTGTGTGGGGAATACCTCCCCTACGTTTGCAGACTGTTCAAAAATGCTGGAATTTCACAAAGCTGCCTTTGCGTTCCTTGATTTGTTGTGTTTTTCCAAGGTTAGACACTCGGCTATCGGTCCGCATATTAGGCGGATTCTCATGGAAGAACTTTATAGCCGGGTCATGTTTGGGATTATGTCTCTGTATTTGTAAGCTTAGAGAAAGTGCTTAGAAATTTCCAAAGTGGCGAATTACGTTCATGTTAATGTCGGGGCATGTCTTCGACAAAATGAATAGGACTGTCCGTTCTATGGCAGACGCCTTTATTGGTGTCTAGCCATAGACGAACAGTCCTATTTATTTTG
>JAFUKH010000101.1 GCA_017467845.1 Lachnospiraceae bacterium
GGCTGAAAACCCAGAATATCGATAATGATACCTTAAATGGCACATATTATATCCCGGCTGAGGTAGAACTCCCGGAAGGTGTATTTACAACGCAGCCTGTGGAAATCAGAATCAGTTTTCAGCAACAGGAGTCATTTACTGAGTAAAAGAAAAGTAAATTTAGTAATATAACGCAAGAATGGAGTGTTTTAGAATGGCTAGATTATTTGGAACAGACGGTGTCAGAGGAGTTGCCAATGAGGAATTGACCCCGCTGCTTGCCATGCAGTTAGGTCAGGCAGGCGCCTATGTATTGACAAAAGAAAAAGCGCATAAGCCTACGATCATGGTAGGATGTGATACACGTATTTCGGGTGATATGCTTGCAAATGCGTTAATGGCAGGAGCCTGCTCCGTAGGTGCTAATTGTATCTATGTAGGGGTGATTCCTACACCGGCAGTTGCCTATTTGACAAAAAAGTATAAAGTAGATGCAGGTGTTGTGATATCTGCTTCACATAATCCGGTAGAATTTAATGGTATTAAATTCTTTGATGGTGATGGTTATAAGCTTCCTGATGCCATGGAAGATGAAATTGAGAATATGATTACAAATAACATGCAGGGGGTAGTATTTCCAATCGGGCCCTTTGTAGGTAAGATAAAATATCGTACAGATGCAAGAGAAGAATATATCAACCATGCAATCCAGTCTGTAAATGTGAATCTGGAGGGTATGAAAATAGTTGTGGACTGTGCAGAAGGAGCATCTTTTTATACTTCTGTAGAAGCATTGAAAGAGTTGGGCGGCAATGTAGTGGCTATCCACAACAACCCGGATGGCACCAACATCAATGCTAACTGTGGATCTACCCATATGGAAGAGCTTCAGGCAAGAGTGGTATACGAGAAAGCTCAGGTGGGGCTGGCATTTGATGGCGATGCAGATCGCTTGTTGGCTGTAGATGAGAACGGCAAGGTAATTGACGGCGACCAGGTTATGGCAATCGTAGGCAACTACATGAAGAGTCAGGGTAAGCTAAAGGAAGATGTAATTGTGGCTACTGTAATGAGTAATCTGGGCTTTTTCCTGATGGGAAAAAAACAGGGCATTACGATTGAACAGACCAAAGTAGGAGACCGTTATGTGCTGGAACGTATGAAGGAAATTGGAGCCAGCCTGGGCGGGGAACAGTCAGGACACATTATTTTCCTTGACGAGAATACTACAGGTGACGGACTGTTAAGTGCATTACATCTTCTTCAGGTTATGGTAGAAACCGGGAAGCCGCTCTCAGAGCTGGCACAGGTTATGGAAGTTCTGCCTCAGGCTCTGGTTAATGCGAAAGTGGCTAATCATAAGAAAGATTCTTATATGGAGTATCCGGAAATTGCAGCAGCGATTAAGATGCTGGAGGATAAATTTGCCGGTGAAGGAAGAGTGCTGATACGCCCGTCCGGAACAGAACCGTTGGTTCGTGTCATGATAGAAGGCAAAGATCAGGCTGTTATTGAGCAGGAGGCGCAGAAGCTGGCAAACCTGATTCAGGATATTATGTTTTAGATACCTTTGCGAATGATGAGAGTGTGAACAGTATCAACAGGAGTGCTGAACTGTAAGAAAAGTGAAATAAGTGTTGAGATTAGCAGATAATCGTGTTATAGTTGATTTAGTGAATGAAGGTATTCAGGGTAACCTGATTTTATAAATGGTTTGGAGGGAAGTCATATGGTTAGCCAAAAGGTAGTTATAAAGAACCCCACAGGGCTCCACCTAAGGCCCGCAGGTATTTTATGTAAAGAAGCAATGCAGTTTAAGTCTCTTATTACATTTACCTTTCGGGATAGTACAGCCAATGCAAAGAGCGTTTTAAGCGTTCTGGGTGCATGTGTCAAAAGTGGTGACGAGATCGAATTAATCTGTGAAGGCGAGGATGAGGGGGAAGCGCTGAAGACTCTCGTTGCAGCAGTGGAAAGCGGTCTTGGGGAATAAACCAGTATGATTCTACAGCCCATCCCGTTCGGGAGGGGCTGTATTGTTTCGATTGTAATACAGATTGACAAAAGGAGAGAAAGCAATGTTAAACTATAAGAGATACCGCAGGAATCCTGTGGTGGATTATCCGGAAAGAGAATGGCCCAATAAAGAGATTGAGAAAGCACCCATCTGGTGCAGCGTGGACTTGCGTGACGGTAATCAGGCACTGATCGATCCTATGGTGGTGGAAGAGAAAATAGAGATGTTTCAATTCCTGATTAAACTGGGATTTAAGCACATAGAAATAGGATTCCCGGCAGCAAGTCAGATAGAATTTGATTTCTTGCGCCAGCTGGTAGACCGCAGATTGATTCCCGATGATGTGGTGGTACAGGTATTGACTCAGTGCAGGGAAGAGTTGATTGACCGTACTTTTGAATCAATTGAAGGCTGCAAACAGGCTATCGTACATATTTATAATTCTACATCTACTCTACAGAGAGATGTTGTGTTCAATATGGACAGAGAACACATTATTGATATTGCAGTAAAAGGTACTAATATGGTAAAGGAGCGCGCAGCTAAATTCCCCGGTAAGATTATTCTGGAATACTCTCCTGAAAGCTTCACCGGTACAGAACTCGATTTCGCGCTGGACATCTGTAATGCAGTGCAGAAGACTTGGGGACCTACTCCTGAAGATCCGATGATTATCAATCTGCCTTCCACTGTTGAGATGAATACCCCCAATGTCTATGCAGATCAGATTGAGTGGATGATCAAGCATCTGGATAACAGAGAAAGCATTATAGTCAGCATCCATCCGCACAATGACAGAGGAAGCGGTGTGGCAAGTGCCGAGTTGGCTATGTTGGCAGGAGCAGACCGTGTAGAAGGTACTCTGTTTGGTAACGGTGAGCGTACCGGTAATGTGGATCTGATGAATCTGGCTTACAATATGTTCTCACAGGGTATTAATCCGGAGCTGAATATTGAGCATATAAATGAAATCATTGAAATATACGAAAGATGCTGCAAGATTCCTATTCATCCCAGACATCCTTATGCAGGTAAGCTGGTATTTACCGCTTTCTCCGGCTCACATCAGGATGCCATCAATAAGGGCGTTAAGGCAATGAAAGAAAGAAACAGCGAATTCTGGCAAGTACCTTATCTTCCTATCGATCCGGCAGACATCGGAAGAGAATATGAGCCCATTGTCCGTATCAATTCCCAATCCGGCAAAGGTGGGGTTGCGTTTGTTATGGATACTTACTTTGGCTTCAAACTTCCTAAGGCTATGCATAAGGAATTTGCCAATGTTATTCAGAAAATCTCTGAGCATCAGGGTGAGGTATCACCTGACCAGATTATGCAGAGCTTTGCCGAAGAGTATCTGAACAAGAAAGAGCCGATACATTTCAGAAAGCTTCGCGTAGACGATTTGAGCAGCGAAGTGAAGTCTCAGTTTGATACAGGAGTAACGGTGGTCTACACTGATCACGGACAGGAGAAGTCTTTCAGCGCTATCGGAAATGGCCCTATCGATGCAGTGAAGAGAGGTCTGGCAGAGGCGCTTGACATTGATATTAAGATTCTCGACTACGAGGAGCATGCACTCCAGAGTGGTTCCAACTCTCAGGCTGCAGCTTACATTCACCTTTTAGACAACAACACCGGAAGAGTTACCTATGGCGTAGGTGTAAGCTCCAATATTACAAGAGCATCTGTGCGTGCTATCTTCTCGGCTGTGAACAGACTGGAACTGGGCGGCAAGGCCTAAGCAGGTGATGTCCGAACAGGCTAAGACAGGATAATAACAATAAAGGGTACGGATGATTTTCAGTCCGTACCCTTTATATCTATCGAAATTTATTTAAAGGAGAAAGTATCTCCATCTTCCACTATCAGAACCATAGTCTTGCCGGTATTCATGGTAATTTCATTCCCAAAGTCATCATAATATCTGGTAGCTCCGAAATCGGAGGTCTTTTCCCAGTTAACATGAATACCTTTACCATTTGTAAAGAACCAGCCGTCTCGTGTGGTATCGTGACACTGAAAGGCAAGGTAGCCTTCTCCCAGTTCTTCGTGCTTGGTGTACTGCACAAGAATATTCTTAAAGGTGAGCTGTTCCCCGGTTGCAGCATCCATATGAGGGCCGTCTGTGGAACCGGACAGATGCTGATAACGATAATAGAGACCGTCATCCTCATTGTATTTAAAATAACATCTTGTCAAAGGATAGCAGCTTGACATATCAATCAAAACTGCATCCTGAGCATCAGCATACTGGGTCAGAGTGTTAGGCTCAGCCTTGGGAGTAAAATTATAATGGTAATCATCAATCAGGTTTTCGCGATAGGAAAGGGAGAATCCTTTCGTGCTGATCAGCGCTTTCAGGTCTGCTCCGTCAGCATAGGCATTGTGAGGATCCTTGCGGTCTGCGGAACGGAAGAAGCCGCTGGTGTCAGTTCCTTTTGCACCGTCCAGATCTTCGACATTATCTTTATCCAATACTTCACTTACAAAGAAAGGTCCGCCCCAGTGTACGATAAAAGCATCCCATTCCAGCGCCCAGTACCCGTAATAAGTGCGAAGACTTCTGATGTTACCGATTTTCTTCAGATCTTCCCAGTCTTCGTAAATGGCCAGCATACGGGTCATACGACCTTCTACATTAGCTTCATATATGACAGAAGCTTTGGAAAGATTGTAATGTGGGATAGCTGCGCTTTCATTAGGAGTCATGACAGCAATGGGACGTGTATTGGCCACATTTTCATATATCCATTCGTTAGTGAGACGGCTTCTTACCATGCCCTCATCGGGAGGCAGTGTATCATCAGAATCAACATCTTCTGCGGAGGCGGAAGAAGCTTCGCTCTGGGATGCACCTTCCCCGGAAGTGGAAGAAGAGCCGCTCTCAATAGTACTTGGCTCTACGATAATCGGACTTTCCAGCTCTTGGCCGCATGCTGTAAGCAGTATACAGACAATTGCCGTCAATATCCATACTTTTATTTTATACATGTATATTTCCTCTCTTTCAGAAACGATAAAGAAAAATGTTTTTCATTATTCTATCACAAAAGGAAAAAAGAGTCACCGCCCGATCGTCCAAATTAAGGATTCCTTAAGGATTGGGAGGTTACCTTACCTCCTAAACGTAAAGTTTAAAAACTGTACATCATGACTGCTATTAATATACCGAGGATGGCACCGGCTAAGACCTGGAGGGGGGTATGGCCGACGAATTCCTTCAATTTATCATAGGTAGATAATTCGCTGCGCCCCATTTCTTCAAAGGCTTTTAATATGTCGTTGAGGAGTTTGGCCTGAATCCCGGTCTCTCTGCGGACACCCATGGCATCGTACATGACTACAATAGCGAAGAACAGGGAAATGATAAATTCGAAGCTTCCTGCACCATATTGATAGCAAGAAGCAGAGGCCAGAGCACATACGGTGGCAGAATGGGAGCTTGGCATGCCGCCGCTTCCAACCAAACGTTCTGCAACGAATTCTCTTGTAAGGAACATATGGATACCCGTTTTTAAAAGCTGGGCTACCAGCCAGCCTAATGCAGCAGCAATAAATATTTTATTGCTAAATAATTCTGTAAAAAATGTCATCTCTGTATACCTCCGAGATAAATCGTTCCATTTCTTGTAGTTATTGTTCAGCTATTAGTCAAACTGCAACTACTAGTATACAATATTTTTTGGGGGATATCTATAGGTTCGTTGTTATTCTTTTAAATTTTTGTTATAATAAAGATATTATTTTAGAGGACCAAAGGAATGGTATAGATACGGAGGATGGAAATGAGTTTACTTAGTGTAGTTGTTCCATGTTACAATGAAGAAGAGACGGTGGCAGATTTTTATACGGAATTGATGAAGAATGAGGCTTTCTTCCGGGAAAAAGATATGGAAGTGGAGATTCTGTATATTAATGACGGCTCCGGGGACAATACCGTGGCGGAGATAAAGAAGCTGCATGAAAAGGATGAAAGAGTGCACATGGTATCTTTCTCCAGAAATTTCGGAAAAGAAGCAGCCATGTATGCCGGACTTCAGAAGAGCCATGGAGATTATGTGGTGATTATGGATGTGGATCTTCAGGATCCCCCTTCCTTGCTGCCGGAGATGATTGGCTATCTGGAAGAGGGATACGATTCTGTGGCTACCAGGAGAGTGAGCCGGAAAGGAGAACCGCCCATCAGAAGCTTCTTTGCAAGGATGTTTTATCGCTTGATGAAAAAGATTTCCAAGACAGAAATCATGGATGGCGCCAGAGACTATCGCCTGATGACCAGGCAGATGGTTGATGCTATTCTTGCCATGCCGGAATATAATCGTTTTACTAAGGGGATTTTTGGCTGGGTTGGATTTCAGACCAAATGGCTGGAATATGAAAATGTGGAAAGGGCGAAAGGGGAGACGAAGTGGAATTTCTGGAAATTGTTCCTTTATTCTTTGGACGGGATTACCGCTTTTTCCACAGTGCCGCTAATGTTCGCGTCCCTTATGGGAGTGCTGTTTTGTCTGCTTGCTTTCGGTCTGATCATATTTACTATTGTGCGTAAATTGATATTCGGAGACCCGGTTTCCGGATGGCCTTCCCTCGTGTGCATTATCTCCCTTGCCAGCGGTGTACAGCTCTTTTGTCTGGGAATTGTTGGACAATATCTGTCAAAGACATATATGGAAGTGAAAAATAGACCGATTTATCTCGTAAAAGAAGAAATTTAGTCTTTTTTTGACTATATATGTATTTTCGCGCGGTGAAAAAAGCTTTCCATTTTTCGACAGATATGATAGAATTTATCCCAGCATCGCAGTAAGGCGCAATACTCGACATATGGAAGGGGAATTCATTTTGGAGATTATTGCTGTAAAAGATTACGAATTGGAAAGGTATATAACAAATATCATGCTGGATATTGGAGTGCCTGCACATTTAAAAGGCTATCATTATCTGAGAGATGCTATACTTTTGTCCGGCAAAGATATGGAAGTTGTGAGCAGTGTGACGAAACTCTTATATCCTACGATTGCAAAGAGATTCAAGACCACGGATCAGAAGGTAGAAAGGGCAATCCGCAATGCCATTGAAGTGTCATGGTCTCGTGGAAATGTAGAAACCTTTGAGGAATTGTTCGGATATTCGGTTCAATCCGGCAAAGGCAGACCTACCAACAGTGAATACATAGCAAGAATAGCTGATAAGATAAGGTTGGATATCAAGGCTATGTGAAATAATAGGGAGAAATCCCGACACAATGAAATATATTTTAACAAAAAACAGATAATTTGTATTGCCCTGCTGCGATGCATGAAAGAGCTGCTGAAATATTCCTTGATTTCGGCGGCTTTTTTTTCTGCCCCTTGGAACTTGTATACAGGAATGAAATGTGGTAAAATAGAATCACTTTATATCTACTTGATTGATATATCTGATTTTGACGATATGTTTTGGTAATGATAGATTGGAGCAATATGAGTATCGCTTTATGGTTGATTCCGGTACTGGTTCCATGTCTTCTTGGGATGTTGGGATTTAGGTGCCTTTATGGTAGGGAATATCGCAAATGCTTCAGCGCAGAGGAGATATTTCTGAATGGATTCTGCGTTTTGATCGGTTTGGCCGAAGCGGCGCATCTTGGTGCTGTTGTCCTGAACCGGTCTGTAACATGGATGGCTGCAGCTCTGTGGGGGCTGACGGCTTTTTTGTGTTTTCTTTCTCTGGCGCTTATGATCCGCGAAGGGCGAAAAAAAGATAAGAAGAGCCGCATATCAGTAAAGCAGGAGGATGCTTCGAAGAGTACGGTTCAGCTGCTCTGGGGTTGTTTGGCCTTATCGTTGGTTTTTCAGGTTATTATGATTATGACGGGAGGAGAAAGTTACAGGGAAGGTGATATGACCATTGAGACTGTGCAGACTTTCCTGAGTGACAATGCTGTCTATCAGACGAATCCATTGACGGGGCGTGCTTATGAAGGGGGCATTCCGCTTAGATTAGAGATATTGTGCCTGCCCAGTCTGTATTCGTCAACGGCGATACTGACCGGTGAAGATGTGAATGCGCTACTGGCAGTCTTTCGTGTGGTGGTGCTTCTTGGCAGCTATCTGGCTTTCTCCAGCCTTGCAAAGGTGCTGTTTCAAAACGACAAAACCGGCAGAATCGTCATGTTGATTCTGGTGTCATTGCTCATCTGGTGTGGAGATTATATGATATCTATGGATGGATTTCAATTGCTTCATTGCGGGTATCGGGGCACTGCAGTGCGTAACGGGATTCTGGTGCCTTTTACATTAAGCATGTGTCTTCAGAAGAAATGGAAAGGAGCGGTTGTTGCCATTTTAGCGGAAACGTGCATTGTATGGACGCTGTACGGTCTGGGAGCCTGTCTCCTGATTACAGTGGTGATGGTGTTATTTCATTTAACAGCAGCACACAGGGAGGGAAGAAGATGCAGGAACTCTTGAGGAATGCTGTAAGCGGGTGGCAGCGCTACACGGATGACGGTAAATATGCAGTTTTACTTCTGGGAATCCTGTTGCTTTACTGGTATTTGAAAAGAACGGGCAGTGATGCCTGTACTGCAAATAGAAATCTGTTGTGGAAATATACAGTTTTGACTGCCGTTATGGCGATCTTTCCGGTGACCGGTGCAATCCTGATGAAGTATCAGACCAGATTTTATGATTATGAATGGATTTGGAGTCTGGTACCGGTAACCCTTGTGATAGCGGCGGGGATGACTGGGTTTTATCTGGAATGTTATAGGAAATATTGGAAGGGAAAGCTTGTAAAGCCCGCACTTTTGGCCGCTGCCGGTCTGGCGCTTTTATTCCTGTGCGGTAACATGGGAAAAAGTTTGGTTCAGAGGGAAATGAATGCGGAGGGGAAAGAAACTGCTTCCCGTATTTTGGAAGAAATAAATGCCTTATCTGTTGCAGCGGACCATGGGGATGAGAATAGAGACGGGGATTTGGGAAATACTGAGAGTATCTGTCTGTGGGCGCCTCGGGAGATTATGCAATATGTCAGAGGTATTTCTGCAGAGATACAATTATTATACGGAAGAAATATGTGGGATCAGGCCTTAAATGCCTATTCCTATGATACCTATTCCCCGGAGCTTACTGAACTTTATGAATGGATGGAACAGCTGGATGATAGAGAGACTATCCCAGAGGAAGCGGAAAGTATGGGGCCTGTTTACCTGGAGGCAGCATTGGAATATGGCGTCAATTGTATCGTGGTTCCGCAGGGGAGTCAGGATATTACAGACAGCCTGAAACGGATTAGTGAGAAAAAGAGTCTGCAGATTGTAAAGCAGTCAGCAGAAGGCTTTGAAATATACAGAATCCTGAAGTGACCGAAAGGTGAAGAATAGAGGAAAGAATGGATAGTAAAGTCAGTATAATAGTACCTGTTTATAATGTGGAAAAAGTCATCACCGGGACGATGGACAGCGTCCGCAGTCAGACCTGTGATAACTGGGAGCTGCTGCTGGTGCTGGATGGCTGTACCGATGGTACTGAGCATGTTATCCGGCAGTACTGTGAACGGACGCAGGATATAAGAATCCGTGTGATACTTCAGCCGAAGAATATGGGGGCTGCCCGGGCAAGGAACAGAGGTGTTGCAGAGGCTTCCGGACGATATATTGCATACCTGGATTCAGACGACCTCTGGAGACAGGACAAGCTGGAGAAACAGCTTGATTTCATGAAAGAAAAGGATGCGGCTTTTTCTTTTACCGGCTATGAATTTGCAGATGAAAATGGAAAGGGACTCGGTAAAATAGTCCGCGTTCCTGCAGTGATGGAATATAAAGATGCATTGAAGAATACAACCATCTTTACCACAACGGTTATGTTTGATACAGAGAAGATAGACAAGAAGCTTCTTGAGATGCCCGATATAAAAAGCGAAGACACAGCACTCTGGTGGAAAGTGCTGAGAAATGGTTACCGCGCATATGGACTGGATGAGAATCTGGCGCTGTATCGCCGTGCCGGCAATACACTTTCCTCCAATAAACTTGAGGCAATACGCAGAATATGGAATCTTTATCGCAAATCAGAGAAGCTATCTTTGGTAAAAAGCGCTTGTTATTTTTGCTACTGGGCTGTACGAGCTGTCAAAAGAAGGATTTAGATATTATATTATACTACGCAGAAAGGAGTTAAATGGTCGTGAACCAGAATCCTAAAATTACTGAAATGAAAAGAAGAGAGGCATTCAAACGGCTCATCAACCTGAGCTTGGCAGGAATATGCCTTTTATTGGAAATATTGATATTTACATACATCTATTTAAAGTACCTCTATCCCAGCCTGAACAATATTCTGGATCTGAACTATTGGTTCAACGGGTACCTTCTTCAGGAAGTGGTGTACGCACTTATGCTGTTTTTCTTCTCCAAGATGTACGGGGGCTTAAGAATTGGTTTCCTGAAGAATTCCGAAATTGTTTTTTCACAGATATTTGCTACTTTGATCGTGAATCTGTTCACTTATGCACAAATGTCTCTTATGGTTACCGATCTGTTTTATACAGTACCATTTCTGGAGATGACTTTGGCACAGATGCTTGTCATCATTGTATGGATCAATATCGCTAACCGTATTTATCAGAGGGTATTCCCGCCCAGAAAGCTTCTGCTGATACATGGAGACAGACCGATTCAGGATATTTGTGGAAAGTTTGAGAGCCGTAAGGATAAATACACCATTATAGAGTGTGTTAACATAAAGATGAAAATGGATGATCTGAAGAGGAAGATCATTCAGGGATATGAGAACGGTCAGTTCAGTGCAGTTGTTATCTGGGATGTTACGGTAGAACAGAGGAATCAGCTGCTGAAATTCTGTTATTCTCATTCCATCCGTTTTTATATCATGCCTAAGATATCGGATGTAGTGCTTTTGGGAGCAGAAGAACTGCATCTGTTTGATACGCCTATTCTGTTAACCAGAGAATACAGCATGACCATGGAGCAGAGATTTGTAAAACGAATGATAGATGTGGTATGTTCTTTGATCCTGCTGATAGTGGCTTCTCCTTTCATGCTGATTACGGCTATTGCCATCAAAGTTTATGACGGGGGACCGGTGCTGTATAAGCAGATTCGTTGTACTGAGGGCGCAAGAGAATTCTATATCATGAAATTCCGCAGCATGCGCACCGATGCCGAAAAGGACGGTGTGGCAAGACTGGCACA
>JAFUKH010000102.1 GCA_017467845.1 Lachnospiraceae bacterium
TGGGGAATTATGAGTAAAACTTATGAACATCCAGATAAAATTGCTTTTGCATACCGACAAGTACAAGATTTAAAGGGGCAGCTCTCTATTGAAAGCCTCTCACAACTGTGTATCTTATCTGACTATAAGACAAGCAATAAAACTACATTCCAGATGTCTGACTCCTTGGCTATCCATTCAGCAATCGTAGCCGGAAACAATGATGTTGCATTATCTCGCCTCGAAAACTATGCTGACCTTTTGATTTCTCATAATCGGTCAGTATGTGAAATGATCCGTGCACTTTTGCTCTGTATCAAACAGGAGTACGCTAATCTGCTAATTGATATCGAGATACCTCTGTATAACACACAGACAGATATGTACAAAGAACTGAAGGATGTAATTAACATTTTCTGCGACCAAATTCGTGCAGAAAAAGAACAGTCTGACTCCTTTGGTCTGCTTGTAAAAGACTACATTGACTCTCACTTTTGCGAAGATACACTTTGTAGTACCTCACTGGAAGAACATTTTCAATGTTCATACACAAAAATCAGGAAAGCCTTTTCCTCCAGTGTTAGTATTCCAATCTCTTCTTATATTGAGAAAAAGCGTATGGATCTATCCAATGAACTGCTGACTTCCGGTGAATATTCTGTCGCAGAAGTCGCAAAGAAATGTGGCTATATCAATGATAGTACATTTTATAAGGCGTATAGGCGTACCTACGGTCATGCCCCTTCGTCAATAAAGAAAGATTAATACCAAGATAATAAATACCAATCCTGCCAGCAGAAACTCCCCTTCTGTTGGCAGTTATTTTTTATTACTTTTTTCAAAAAAGCCTTGCTTTCACCACCAAAATGTGTAAGCTGTCACTCACAAGGCGACAAGCCAGTAACAAAATAAATTATCAAACAGAAAGGTGGAACACATTTATGAAGACAGGACAAATCACAGCAAAATTAAGAGACGCAGTTCAGGTATGCCTCATGGTAGAAGGCAACGAGGTAAAGAGATACAAGAATATCGAATTACCGGACGCAATCAAGGAAATTGAGTTAAGCGACTTCCATTTTCACATTGCACAGGACAGCAAAATCACATTCCAAATCCATTATGCACCAGGCGTATTACCAGAAACATTCCCAATGGCAAGACCAAAGGTAACAAGAGCAGAGAAAGCCGCCGCTAAAGCGAAAGCCAAAGCAAAACAGGAAGAAATCGCCGCTACCGCCGAAGATACCACACCTGCTGCCGAGGATACCGTGGAGGTAATGCCCGAAGCAGCCACTACCGAGGAGCCAGCCATCCCGGCAGAGACTATGGCAACCGAAGAACCCTTTACCGAAGAAGCTACGCCGCTGGAAGCCGAGACCACTGAGGACATACAGACGGAAAACACCACCGAAGCAACCGATCCGGAGCCCGCTACCGAGGAAGCTACATCGGAAGCCATTACCGAAGCTACCATGCCTGAGGTACCCACCGAGGACACCAAGGAAACTGCTCCGACACCTGCAAAGCGTAAAGGTCGTCCGAGAAAGAATCCTGTAGCAGCGTAATCCTAAACAATACCCCCATCCCAAGAGACAATCCGCTCCGGCGGGTTTTCTCTGTTCCATTCTTCCAAAATTGAACATATCTTTTAAGCACTTTAGAGCTTGTCTTTCCACCGAAAATATGTAAGCTGTCACTCACAGCATTAAAACATAATTTTAGGAGGACTTACACCATGTTACAGATATCAGAAATCGTAAAGAAAACCGAGGAAATGTTTAACCTATTCAACGAGCGTTTTTACCAGAATGAATTGACCCGCCCGGCAATCACCGTATCTCCGGACGGCGGACGCGGAGCCTATGGCTGGTGCAGCATCAACCAGATATGGAACGCCAACGGCGAGGGCTATCGAGAAATCAATCTTTGCGCAGAGTACCTCGACCGCCCTATTATCGAGCTGGCCGCCACGCTTCTACATGAAATGGCACACCTCTACAACCTCGAACATGATATTCAGGACGTAAGCAACAACGGCTATTATCACAACATGAGATTTAAGGCAACCGCTGAAGCTCACGGTCTCTACATTGACAAGCATAAGAAATACGGCTGGACGGTAACAACATTATCCCCAGAGGCAGAGGCATGGATAACCGCCACCCTTGGCGAAGATACCTTGAATGCAAGCCGCCTGCCGATAGACGGCACCACCAAGGGCGGAAGTAAGAAATCCATTAACCGAAGCATCAAATATGTATGTCCGATTTGCGGTACTATCATCCGAGCTACCAGAGAAGTAAATGTAATCTGCGGAGACTGTAACGAACCGTTTGAGCGAACATAACCGAAAAAAGCGCAGGCCATCTCATTTGAAGGCTTGCGCTAAAATGTTCTCACTATTCTTATACTTTTTAGCGATTACTCTATCGCCGCTCATTCTTATCTCATAGGGGTGTGCATCAATTCTTGCCGCCATGCCGCTCTACTCATGTTGGCGGAATGTGTTGCCTTGAACTATAAGGCATTGAAGAAGTACGGAAGTAAGAATGTCCATAAAACAAGGCATTTCCGTGACTTACGGTGAAATGGTGCGTTTATAGGGCGGTACTATTTTGTACTAAAGTTTGTTCCTTTAGACAGGTACTGTTTTGCAGGGTCTGCCTTTCTTTCCATACGAAGCTTTAAAGAATAAGCATGTTCACCCGGGTTCCAGCCTGTGGAATGAGTACAGTATTTTTCAATGAGATCAGGACGTTTTCTGAACCATTGATTGTACTCTGAGTTATGGCCACTGGACTCTGTCACATAGTATCCAAGGTGCAGGAACATTTCATTTCTCACCTGCTCTTTATTATAAAATTCGGGCTTCTTCATCAACTCTCTCAAACGTGGATACAGATCCTGCCCATTGTGCTTAAGTTCAATATAAAATGCCTGATGATTTATACCTGCACACTTATAAACGATTTCCTCAGCAGGCACATCCAACCATTCTGCCAGCATATGAATGGTTCCCTGGACACTATGACACAGACCGGTAACCTCCACATTGGTATATCTCTGCATGGCATTGCACAGCATGGGCATGGGATTGGTATAATTTAAAAAGACCGCATTGGGACAATATATTTCAATATCCTTACAGATATCCAGCATCAGCGGAATATTCCTGAGCGCCCTGAAAATACCTGACACACTTCTGGTATCACCCACATTGATGTCCACACCGTACTTCTTGGGAATCTCAATATCATACCTCCAGATATCCACATCTCCGTTAAAAACTGTACATAAGACACCGTCCGCTCCTTTCAGTGCTTCTACGCGGTCCGTAGTCTTCACAATTTTACAATCCGGGCACTCCATCTTTTCTTTAATCTTCAAACAGATTTCATAGATATGATTGAGATTTTCTTCATTAATATCCATGAGTGCAATCTCACAATCCCTGAATGATGGAAATGTCAGCAAATCCCTTACCGTCTTGGTGGTAAACTGCAGGCTGCCGGCACCGATAAATGCAAATTTCTTCATGATGCAATTCTCCTTTACTTTTTTCTTCATTATATAAAAATCATCATTCCTCCGGAATACACTTTTCTTCTAAAAACATGGACATAATTACTGTTCTATGTTAAGCTTAATAAGTAACCGTTTTGTATGCAAAGTACACAATGGCAAATGAAGCTAACGGAGAGACAGACTATGTATCTATACAATGGTGACCTGAAAGATATCTCAAACTTAAAGAGCACTTCCTTTCTGCAGATTAACAGTTGCGGAATTCAGCTGCCGACAGTCCAGCCATTGACAACCCTTAGGAAAAAGGGGCGTGTTGATTACCACATCATATATATTGCGTCAGGACAGTGCGAAATAGAATACAAAGATAAAATCCATCTTTTGAAACAAGGCTTTGTACTGTATCCGCCCAATGTACCGCAGAAGTATACAGAATATGAAGATACGAAAAAAATGTGGTTGCATTTTACCGGTAATAATATAGAGGAAATTCTTGCAGATGCCAAGTTAGGTTATGGTGTCCATCCAATCAGTCCTTCTCCCATCATTGAGAAGATGTTCATACAGCTGGTAGCCGAACATAACCAGAAACTGAATGTATCCAACGAAAAAGGGCTGCTGCTCTCTCTCCTTTATACTCTTGGCAAACTGGTAAATAGTGTTGGAACCACAAACGTCAAGATAAATGAGACCGTTACCTTTATTACAACTCATTACAATACAGAAATCAGCATAAAAGAGCTGGCAGACTCCTGTAATCTAAGTCAAAGCCGCTATATGTACCTTTTCAAAGAACAGACCGGCATGGCTCCACACGCATTCCAGCAGACACTCAGAATCAAAAACTGTATGACACTGCTTTCCTCCACCCGGCTTAGCATTGCGGACATCTGCGAATTATCAGGCTATCATGATCCCTTGTATTTCAGCAGAGTATTCCGAAAATATGTTGGAGTATCGCCAAGACAGTACCGGAATAACACCAGGACGTAAGGCCGAACACAATCCTGCCAATCTCATATCTCGTAAAAAATACTATACACTTTTTTGGAAATATGCTATACTGGTTACAGTTCAGACGGCTTTACAAATGGCGCGGTATGGACTGTTTTCAATTCATCTCACCCTATCCTGCCATGCAGCAGATGCGGGCGATATTTTCAGGAGGAACATCCTATGAGCAAGAAGAAAGTGGTTGTGTCCCTGGGGCATGATGCGCTTGGTTATACCACGAACCAGCAGAGGGACGCAGTACAAATAACTGCCAGAGCACTGGCAGATCTGATTGAAGAAGATTATCAGCTGACCATTACACACAGTAACGGACCTCAGGTCAGCATGATCCACAAGGCTATGACCGAGCTTCGCAGAGTGTATATCGATTATACACCGGCACCTATGTGTGTCTGCTCCGCTATGAGCCAGGGATATGTAGGTTATGATATTCAGAATTCTCTGCGTGGAGAATTGCTTGGCCGCGGCATTTCCAAGCCTGTCAGCACCATTCTGACGCAGGTAACCGTAGACCCCTACGATGAAGCTTTCTATGAGCCTACCAAGGTCATTGGCCGTTATATGTCAAAGGAAGATGCCGAAACTGAAATCAAGAAAGGCAATTATGTGCAGGAGGATCCCGGTATCGGTTTCCGCCGCGTAGTTGCAGCTCCCCAGCCCATTGATATCGTGGAAATCGAAGCTATCCGTGCATTGGTAGCTGCAGATCAGATTGTCATTGCCTGTGGCGGTGGCGGTATACCCGTTATTGAGCAAAAAGGTGCATTAAAAGGTGCTTCCGCAGTCATTGAAAAGGATGCCATCGCCGGAAAGCTGGCTGCTGACCTTGAAACGGACGAGTTGATTATTCTGACCAGCGTAGATAATGTTTACCTTAATTTTGAGAAAGAAAGTCAGGAGGCCATTTCTTCCATGACTGTAGAGGAAGCTAAGGCTGCCATTGCGGATGGGCAGTTTGAAGCAGGTACCATGCTGCCTAAGATTGAAGCTGCCATCTATTATCTGGAAAAAGTTCCCCACGGTAAAGTACTCATTACCTCCATGAAAGCAGTAAAGGATGCTGTGAAGGGTAAAGCCGGTACGATTATCACTGCTTAAGCAACATTTCATCAGAGTTCAGCCAGTCTGACAGTATTTATAAAGAAGGCGCACTTACCTTCCGGCTCCGATAGCCGATGTAAGTGCGCCTATTATAATGCAGAAATCTGAAAGATTGAAAATGATATTGCGCAGTCGTTTCCATTTCACACCGAAGCTGAAATAATCTACTACGTACTTGCGCTTCAATCTATCGTATGTATTGCTGAAAGCACCGCCCAGAAGAAGAGCCAGCCCGATCCGCAACATATTGTTTCCCTTCTGTCCCAAACTGAAAATGAAGACTGCAGCTGCTACCAGTGTCATGATCACCGATAACGCAGCTACTGCTTTTTGTCTGGATTGACCGGCATTCAACATAGCTCCCCGATTGTGGTGCTTATGAATCAGGAGTCTGCCGCCCCACAGCTTACGGGTTTGCCCCTCTATGACTGTTCTTTCAATATAATTTTTAATCCACAGATCCCCTGCAAAAATAACTGCTATGAGGCTGATACATAATCCTGTTATCACAAACATATCCTCTGTTCAAACTTTTTACAGATCCAGCTTCAGGTTAGCAAACAGACTTCCAAGACTGGTGGTTGCGTTTCCATCCGATTCATAGTGGAACTCTTCAATGGTATCTGCTTCCTTCGCCTCAACCTCTTCCAGGGCCTTAATGCTTAAAGAAATCTTGCCATCGTTAGTGTTCAGCACCTTAGCCTTTACCTTATCGCCTACTGTAAGTACTTCAGAAGGCTTCTTGATTCTTTTCTGGCTGATCTGGGAAATATGAACCAGACCACTGAGACCATCCCCCAGATTAATGAATGCACCGTAAGGCATCAGACTTTCAACGGTACCTTCGAGTACACTGCCGGGAATCACCATGGCAATCTTACGGGCATGCTCCTGGGCTGCTTCCTCCTTCAATACCATTTTTGCTGAAAGTACCAGTTTCTTCTTCTCTTTATCCACAGTGATAACTTTGGCTTTTAAAGTTTTCCCCAGCCAGGGATTTACATCTTCCACATATTCCAGGGAAAGCTGGGATGCGGGAATAAATCCTCTAATATCCTCCACATAGCAGATAGCTCCACCGTTAGTCACGCCACCTACCTTAACTGTCAAAACAGTCTGCTCATCCATATAGCTCTGCAATTTTTCCCATGCAAGGATATCGTTGGCTGACTTTCTGGAAAGCTGAATATTTCCCTGTCCGTCATCCATACGAACCACTGTTGCTTCCAGTGTATCACCCACCTTCACGTCTCTCAAAATGGAGAAATCAGGTGCATCGCTCATATCCCCTGCTTTGATTACACCCTGAGCATAATAGCGCAGATCCAAAATCACACCTTCTTCACTGACATCGATTACGGTACCGGAGATGATATCTCCCTCAGCAATCTTACGGAACGACGCTTCCAACTCTCTGCTGTAATCTGCCATTGTCTCTGTTACTTCCGAAGCCAATGCCTCAGCTGTGCTATCTCCTGCAGCTTCTTCTGACGCAGGTACCCCATCTTCTACTGCAGTTGTTTCCAATACTTCCTTGAGTTCTTCCATGATGTAAC
>JAFUKH010000103.1 GCA_017467845.1 Lachnospiraceae bacterium
TTTTCCACAGGTTATTCAGATTCAGATAAAGTTCATCCTGGCTCCAACCGTTTATGATTTCCTCTGTAATAACGGTATCTGTCCTATGCAATTCCATATAACCGTTTGCATTCTCTATCTCCTCCACCATCATAGACCCAAGCAAAGAAGAAGTATCCTTTGTATTATTTAAGTCATAATAGGGATAGTTAGCCATAGCCAATACTTCGCCTTTTTTTACATCATAAACAATGGCACCCAGATTCTCAGCGCCATTCCCCGCTCTTACCGTATTGGCATACTCATCATTAAACTGTTTTAAATACTTTTCCACAACAGCCTGAATATTAGCGTCTATGGTGGTATGTATGGTATAGCCATCTACTGCCGGCTTCACCGTCCGCTCCAGCGTGGAATCTTCTGTCAGGTATCCGTATTCTCTTCCGTTTGTCCCATTCAGTACATCATTGTAATACTCTTCCAGTCCATAGCTTCCCACATTGTCCTTACCGGTAAAGCCTATGATATCACATGCCAAAGAATTTTGGGGATAAATCCTCTTATACTCCTCTTCGAACCACACTCCTTTAATCAAGCTGCCATCTGCACTCATAGCTGCTTTGAAATCCTTGATTTCATCATAAGTAAGCTGCTTCTTCATCACCTTATAGGAAGCAGTGGTATGGGTAGTAACATACTCTCGTACTTCATTGGAATTCAGCCCAAAATAGATGTTTAATGCCTCAATGGTAGGCTCCAGATATTTTTTGTCCTGATACAACATATTCTTGGCATCAATGATCAGATTGTACACCTTTTCACTGGTAGCCAGTGTGGTACCTCTTGCATCCACAATATCTCCTCTTTTAAAAGGAAGTGTGGTACTGTCATAGCCTCTCTGAGATAAAACCTGTTTCTTGTACTGCTCACCGTCTTCCCTGGAGATCCAATATAGCCTAACGCATAATCCGGCAAAAGCCAGTAGTACAAAAAAGAACAGTACCACCAGCTTTTTCTGCATTTTTATTGTAAATTTTCTTTGTTTTTTTTGTTCGCTCACTTACAGCACCTCTAATCTCCTGCGACACGTCTCAGGTAATCATTTCCTTCACTGGTATACATTATAATCTGCCCCTCTGATGCATAAGTCATTCCCAGTTCCCCGATGGCAATACGCTTAATCTCTTCCACATCGATGCTGCTGTTAATCCGGTTAAGTGTCTCATCATTGCTGAGCTTCAAATTATTCAGTTCCTGTTCCTTAGTTGACACAACTTCTGCAGTTCTGGTCACCTTAGATTGAATCTGAAGATAATTCACCAGCACAACACCGGTACAACATAGTGCTGCCACCAGAAACACTACATACCCCAGACTCATGTGATGAGCCTTTTCCCTGTTCTTTCTGGCCTCATTACTGATGGAGTGGCGTGGCTCTTCCTCAAGGGTTCTGACAAAGTCCTGTTTTCTTGCCAGATTATCATTTACGTAAAAATCATTTCTGCTATATCCATATTGTGTATGTCTATTTGTTCTATAACTGTTTTCTCTGCTGTTGCTGCCTCTATACTCTGTATGCGCCATTGTCGCCATCTACTCCTTTTCAAATACTCTCAGTTTTGCACTCTTGGACCGGCTGTTTACCGCCAGTTCCTCTTTGCCCGGTAAAATGGGCTTACGGCTCACCACTCTGCCTTTCGGTACTTTGCCGCAGACACACACCGGGAATTCCGGTGGGCAGGTACACGGATGCTCCGCGTTCCTGAAAGCTGTCTTTACAATTCTGTCCTCCAGGGAATGGAAAGTTATGATGCATAGCCTTCCTCCGGGATGCAACAGTTCTATCATGTCTTCCAACGAATCCCGCAATACTTCCAATTCCCTGTTACACTCAATCCTGATGGCTTGAAATGTCTGCTTGGACGGATGGCCGTTCTGCCGCATCTTTGCAGGGATGGAGGCCTTGATTATTTCGTTCAGTTCAAATGTAGTTTCTATGGGCTTCTTTGCCCGTTCTATCACAATGTGCTTTGCTATATTCTTAGCAAACTGGTCTTCACCGTAATCTCTGATGATTCTGAAAAGCTCCATCTCAGAATACTCATTTACTATGGTACGGGCTGTCAAGGTCTGACGCCTGTCCATTCTCATATCAAGAGGAGCATCGAACCGATATGAGAACCCTCGATCCTCCGTATCAAGCTGGTAAGAAGATACTCCCAGATCCAATACGATTCCATCCACTTTCTCAATTCCCAGCTCCGTCAAGGCCGCTTTCATATTGCAGTAATTATTCCGCAGGATCGTCACTTTATTCCCAAAAGGAGCAAGTCTCTCACCGGCGGCCTTAATAGCATCCTCATCCTGGTCAATACCGATGAATCTTCCGTCCACCAGCCTCTTACATACCTCGGAAGCATGTCCGGCGCCTCCCAGCGTACCGTCTACATAGATACCACCCGGCTTAATATTTAGTTGTTCAATTGTTTCCGCCAGCATTACGGAATAATGATTAAATTCCATAAGTCGTATCCTTTCTGTCCGGCTTTCTATATTGTAATACCGATGCTTTCCATCGATTCGCCGATTGCATCCATATCGTCATCTGAATTCTCAACTATCCACTTATCACGATCCCAGATCTCAATTCTGCTTCCTACTCCTACCAGAACCACGTCCTTGTCAATCTCCCCAAATTCTCTCAAATGCTGGGGCAGCAGGATTCTTCCCTGCTTGTCCAACTCTACATCTGCGGCGCCCGCCAGGAAGAAACGGGCAAATTTTCTGGCATTCTTATTTGTAATCGGCAGTGCTTTCAGCTTCTCTTCAAATACTTTCCAGTCATCATTGGAGAACGCAAACAGGCAGCCATCCATCCCCTTCGTCACCACAAACTGCTCACCGAGAATCTCCCGGAACTTTGAGGGAATTATCAACCTGCCTTTTGTATCGACCGTATGATTGTACTGACTCTTAAACACTGCAATCACCGCCTAACACAACTGCTGTAATCTCTAACTTCATCCAAATGCATACAAAGTGATCTGCCACAAACCGTAGGGAAAGCCACCCACTTGCTACCACTTTCCACCACTTTTCACCACTTTTACAGTAATTTTAATATATTCTTAAGGATTTGACAAGTAAAATCGTAAACAATTTTTATACCAAATTTAACAAAAAATGCGGCGTGCCCTTCCGGCACGCCGCATTTTTTATCCAAACCACAACATATTGTGTTTGTTTTAAATATTATACTATATCTAGCTTTTCGCTCTTCATTATTTTCCTAACACTCTTTCCCCACTTTTCCTTCCAAACGCCACCCTTTTTCTTCCAATAATCCCACAAAACATAAGTGTCCGGGCAAAGCCTGCAGCAATTTGATAATAGCCCTTTGTCAAAATTACTGCCGATCTTCGCTCACTTCCTCCGGCAGGTAAACGCCGCGGTCCAACCCCAGGAAGCCACACTTTCCCTTCTTAAGCTTCTGTCTGATCACCACGTCTGCCATCACTGCAAACACCAGCATACACATTGCCAGCATCTGCGAAACTGCAATCGTAGTCCCAGGAATCAGCAGCTGGTCAGTCCTAAGTCCTTCTATCAGGAATCTTCCCAATCCATAACCGCCCAGGTACATCAGACAGATCTCCCCATGGAACTTCTTATGACTGCCATAAAGCAGAAGCAGTGAAAATATCACAAGATTCCACATCGATTCATAGAGAAAAGTGGGATGCACCTGAATGTAATTCGTACCCTCCACAATATGCGCTGCTATATTTTCTGAAATATCACCACTTCTCACCGCTTCGATAGGAAGTCTCATCGCAAGGAAATTGTCTGTGTATTCACCAAACGCTTCCCTGTTCATGAAATTCCCCCAGCGACCGATGATCTGCCCCAGAATCAATCCCGGCACCGCCGTATCACCCATCTGGAATGCATTTTTCTTTTTGATGACTGCATAGATGAATAATGTTACAAATGCTGCAATAACCGCACCGTAAATGGCCATTCCGCCATTCCTTGTATTCAGGATACTAAGCAGATCATCTTTATAAAGTTCCCAGGAAAATGCCACATAATACAATCTTGCTCCGATAATAGAGAAGATGATTGCATAAATTGCAAAGTCCCAGTACGTATCAGGATCCTGTTTCGTCTTCTTGGCATTGTGCACCGCCATCAGGAGTCCTGCCAGTACACCGATTCCGATGATCACACCATAGTAAGCGATTTTAAACCCAAATATGGAAAAGCTCTTGGGAACATTTTCCAGATAGATTCCAAGATGCGGGAATGCAATATCCCCGGCATTCATTATTTCCTGCATAACTCTACCACCTTATACATTGAAACGGAACAGGATCACATCGCCGTCCTGAACTACATACTCTTTTCCTTCCATCCTTACCATGCCTTTTTCTCTGGCTGCTGCAAGGGAACCCTGCTCCAGCAGATCTTTGTAATTTACTACTTCCGCTTTAATAAATCCTCTTTCAAAGTCAGAGTGAATCTTACCGGCTGCCTGAGGAGCTTTCGTACCTACTTTGATGGTCCATGCTCTTGTCTCATCTTCACCGGATGTCAGGTAGCTGATCAGTCCTAACAGATGATAGCTCGCCTTGATCAGCTTCTCCAGACCGGATTCCGAAAGTCCCAGTTCCTCTAAGAACATGGTCTTTTCGTCATCCTCCAGTTCAGCGATCTCCTGCTCTATCTGGGCACAGATTACGAATACCTCGCTATCTTCTCCTGCCGCAAACTCTCTGACAGCAGCCACTCCTTTATTGGAGGCGCCATCATCGGCCAGATCGTCCTCTGCCACATTGGCTGCATAAATAACCGGCTTGTATGTAAGCAGGTTATATGATTTGAACAGCTCCAGCTCGTCATCATCCTCTACTACCAGGCTCTTTGCCATCTTGCCGCTTTCCAGATGCTCCTTGATACGCTCCAGAAGGTTCAGCTCCTTGCCCAGGGTCTTGTCCATTCTGGCACCTTTTGCCACCTTGGCAATTCTTCTTTCCAGTATCTCCAGATCAGAGAAAATCAATTCCAGATTGATGGTCTCAATATCTCTCAGAGGATTTACACTGCCATCTACATGGATGACATTGGTATCCTCAAAGCAGCGCACTACATGAACGATTGCATCTACCTCACGGATATTGCTTAAGAACTGGTTGCCCAATCCTTCTCCTTTGGATGCGCCCTTTACCAGACCGGCTATGTCTACGAATTCGATTACGGCGGGAGTCACCTTTTTGGAGTGATACATGTCTCCAAGAAGCTTCAATCTTTCATCCGGTACTGCTACGATGCCTACATTGGGGTCGATGGTACAGAATGGGTAGTTGGCGGATTCGGCGCCGGCTTTGGTTAATGAGTTAAAAAGGGTACTTTTTCCTACGTTGGGTAATCCTACGATACCTAGTTTCATTTCTCATCATCTCCTCTCAAAAATCCTTTATTTTCAAGGGTTTCTACAACATGGCCACAGCGTTTTACGCCAATTTTACGCCAATTTTGCATTGATTTATATGAATTTATATATTCACAGCGAAAATTTCTCATATGTTCTCCTTTCTTTTACACCAAATTTACGCCAATTTTTTGCGAATCATTTTATCTCATCAAGAAACCTGATTTGATTCAAATTGCTTAATAGCTTGATTCATGGAACTGTCTGTCACGTGTACATATCGATCCATGGTAGTTTGTAAGCTGGCGTGTCCCAGCAATTTCTGCAGCACTTTAGGCGGCATTCCGCTCTCGATTGCTCTTGTGGCATATGTATGTCGCAAAGCATGCATACAAAAGCGTTTTATTCCTGCTTCATCGCAGAGTTTGTACAAGTGGGTATCATAAGAACTATTCTTTGCAGGCATTCCTGTTCGGAAATTAATGAATACCAAATCTTTCATGACCAACTTTGAGGTCAGTCCGGTACGTCTGTCAATAAATTCCAGAGTTTCCGACAACATTGGTGATTCCTTTCTGTAATCTCGCACATCCCACATTCGTTTCAGAATCACATATGCACGATGCGTCATCGGAATCGTCCGATAGCTCTGTTGCGTTTTAGGAGGGCCTGCACGCCAAAACTTTGCTTTGTGCCGATACTCCAACGTCTTATTGACTGTAATTGTCCGTTTATCAAAATCCACTGCATCCCAGGTCAGGCCAATTAATTCTCCTGTTCGTAAACCAGTTTCCAAAATAAGTGCATATTGAAAATAGTTATGAGATCTCTTGGCCGCCTGCAGAAATATCTGCTGCTCCTCACGTGTAAGAAACTTAATATCATTTACAGCACGAACCGGCTTTGTGTATCTGACACCATTCATAGGATGTTTTATAATGATATCATTCATTAAAGCCGATTTAAACATCGTACCCATCGCAATATACGTCTGTCGTATTGTAGAACCGGCATAGTTTTCTTCCATCTTGAGTAAAACTTTTTTGCAATGCATTGGTTTTACGTTTGACATTTGCATCTTGCCAATGATAGGCTGAATATTAAATTTATATCGTTCCCGATAATTCCTTAACGTATTTGGAGCGAGATCCGCTACAATGTTTTCGATCCAATATTCAAACCATTCATCCACAATCATATCTGGTGGAACGAACGTTCCATGCTTGTCTGCATGTTTGGCTTCCTCAAGCCAGTTACGAGCTTCCGGAAGTTTTTTAAAATAGTTTTGTTGTCTTTTACCCGATCTGTCAGTAAATCGGGCATGATATAAACCGTCCTTTCTTTGGCTGATACCCTTACCACAGTTTTTACCTTTTAGGTCTTTGCCCAAGTTTACTCCTTTCTCCCAGAGAAAAAAGAGCACACCACTAGACCATAAATTATATCACAAAACCTCTTTTCTCTCAATGGATTTTTCGACTATATACTGTTTTTTCATTGATTTTTATTATTTTTTTAAGAAGTGGGAATTAAATAATCAGTTTCTGGCTGATATATTCCTCAAATTCTTTTCTCTTTACCAGTTTCTTTGTCCCTACAAAGAGAACAAACGGACAATTAGGTGTTCTAAGCATACTGTCAATCTTATTAATTCCAATATTGCTGTACTCTGCAGCTTCTCTAATCGTAAGTGTCATCTTTAAATAA
>JAFUKH010000104.1 GCA_017467845.1 Lachnospiraceae bacterium
GTAGGATTGGTGAATTTTATTTAACAGTTGCATTTGCAATATATCCGGTTGGATGCAGGGCAGCATACAGGAAGGAGAGCATATATAGATGGGAGTATATTTGAATAGCAAAAAACCATATCTGTTGTTTCAGGAAGATTCCTCTTCAACATATTTCGTTGATAAAACAGAAATCCTGAAAGAGCTGGTCCCTCTTGTAGAGTTAAAGGAAAACATTATTGAAAAATCCGAAGAAAACGGCGGAAAAGGGCATAAGTATGTATGTATAACCAGACCTCGGCGTTTTGGGAAGACGGTAATGGCTAATATGATTTCTTCTTATTTTGGCAAAGGAGTGGACAGCAGTCAGGTTTTTGGCAGATTAGCGGTTTCCGGTTGTGACTGGTATGAAAAGCATTTAAACAAACATAATGTAATACACATAATGTTCAATGAAATGCCGAAAAATTGCAAGACTTACCAACAATATATTGATAGAATTGAAGCAAGGCTAATCAGTGATCTGGTCAGAACTTATCCGGATGCACATATCGGGAAAGATGATGCTTTGTGGGATGCGTTCAATAATATTGTAGAGTTTGTTGAAGAAGAGAAATTTATTTTTATATTGGATGAGTGGGATTTTATATTTCATCAGGATTTTGCTACAGATGAGGATAAAGAGTCATACACAAAATTTCTCAGTATTCTGTTAAAGGATCAGCCTTATGTGGAATTAGCTTATATGACAGGCATCCTGCCTATTGCGAAGTATTCCAGCGGTTCTGAACTGAATATGTTTTATGAATATACTATGGCTTCAGAAGAGAAATTTAGTGATTCATTCGGATTCACTGAATCTGAGACAGATGGGCTATACAAGAAATATCTGTTAAATTGTAGCGATCCTAAAGTAACCAGAGAAGGTCTTCGGATATGGTACGATGGTTATCATACCCGCTCTAAAGAGCGTATCTATAATCCACGTTCGGTGGTTGCTTCGTTGCTGAATAATAATCTGGGGAATTATTGGACCAGTTCGGGTCCTTATGATGAGATTTTCTACTATATCGAAAAAAATGTGGATGATGTAAGAGATGGCATTGCATTAATGGTATCCGGTGAGCCTGTTCCTGCAAAGGTACAGGAATATGCTCATAACACGGAGGTTCCATTACTAAGTTATAGCAATGAAGCAGACTTGACAGCGGTTGTCAATTTAGTATATTTGGCTGCAAGGGATTTTTACAGAATTGAACGAGAAGACAAAGCAGGTCTTGGTTATGTCGACTTTATCTTTTATCCCTTGAAAGAGGGTGATGATTGTATTATCCTTGAGTTAAAAGTGGATCATACAGCAGAGGAAGCAATACAACAGATAAAAGACAAGAAGTATGCGCTTAAATTCCAGGGAAAGATGGGCGATCGGCAGCAGTATACCGGGCGAATTCTGGGTGTTGGTATTGCCTACAGCAAGGAAGATAAAAAGCACAGTTGTAAAATTGAAGAGTTACGGGAGCAGATTAATGAGATATCAAAATGTAGAGTTATATAATGTTGAGGAACTTATTCACAACGAAGACGGCAGTGTTTCCTGGATAAGGGTACCGTCCTCCGTTCAGGACAAGCTGGAATCCGACCAGGGAAAAAGAATGGCTATCAATGCCACGGGTGTGGAATTTCGATTTGTTTTAAAGGGAGAGAAAGCAGTTATTAAAATGTGTGTCAAGGATGTTATAGAAGGCGTTTTTCACGTTTTCAGAGGCGGAATCCAGGGTGGATGGGAGGACCATGAAATGCATAAAGTGGTCACCACAGAGCCACAGGAGTTTGTCATAGAGCGGTCTAAAAACCTTGACAGATTAAAAATCATGGCAGAAAGAATCGGCGACAGCTGGGATCCCGAAGTAATCAGGGTTATTTTCGACAGAGGATATTTTAAAATCTATGATATTACCGGAGATATCGAGCCACCAAAAGAAGAGCAGTGCCCTGCAAAGACACTGTTATCGTACGGTTCTTCCATTACCCATGGCTCTAATTCCATTGATATGTCTCATTCCTGGGTTTCTGTTGTGGCACATAATCTGAATATGGATGCGAGAAATTTAGGTATGGCAGGCAGCTGCGCCATGGAACCTGAAATGGTAGATTACATCGCTTCCGAAGGAGAAAAAGGACGCTGGGATATTGCTACTTTAGAGCTTGGCATCAATGTGCTGAGTTGGGAAGAAAAAAAGATACTTGAAAGAGTGGAGAATACCATCAGACAGGTGGCCGGAAGGAATCCGGAGAAGCCTGTTGTCGTGATTTCACCGTTTTATCATTGCGGAGATGATTTTGACGAAGAAGGTCGTGCCGGAAAATGGAGACGACTGATAGAACAGGTAGTCAAGGAATTGAATTATTCCAACGTAACGTACGTCAATGGTCTGGATATCATCGGTGACATGTCCTTTATGTCTGCTGACGAGGTACATCCTAATATTTATGGAGTGCAGCAGATTGCAGACAGGCTTACCGAACGGATTAAGGCATTATTATAGGCTGCAAACAGCAGCAAGACCAGGCTGACCTGGCTGGTTTAAGCCCTCACCCTTGCACAACCCCTCCATTTATGGTACACTAAAAAGGAACGCTAAGAGAAAGAAGTTGATTTACAATGGAGGAAGTTACAGGCTTAATATTGGAAGGGGGAGCCATGCGCTGCGTATTCAGTGCGGGGGTGCTGGACAGGCTGATGGAGGAAGGAATCCGGATTCCTAATGTGCTGGCAGTGTCAGCAGGTGCGTATGCCGGCATGAATTATGTGTCCGGACAGAAGGGGAGGATTACAAAAGCGTTGATTGCACCCCTTCGGGAATATAAATATCTTGGAATAGGGACTTTCCTGAAGAAAGGAACCTTTTTTGACATGGATTATCTGTTCAAGGAAGTGCCCAAGACTAGATCTCCATATGATTTTAAGAAAATGAAGGAATATGCAGGGCGTTTTATCACCAGCACGGTGAATGTGGAGACCGGTGAGACGATTTATCATGATAGCTTTCAGAATGAAGAGGAATTCTTTGATATTTGTCAGGCAGCTAATTCCATGCCTCTGATCTCAAAAATTTTCAAAATTAATGGAATTCCCATGCTGGATGGTGGTATTGCAGATGCCATTCCGGTGAAAAAAGCGCTGGAAGAGGGCTGGAATAAGATGGTAGTTGTTCTGACCAGGGATGCTTCTTATCGTAAGAAGCCAAGAGGCAATCTTTACATGACAGCGATTCGTCTTGTATACCGCAAATACCCGAAGTTTTTAGAGCTGATAGAAGAACGTGCCCGGAGGTATAATGACTCTCTGGATACAATATCAGAATTGGAAGCACAGGGCAGAGCTTTTGTTCTGCGTCCCACCACACTTACCGTGGGTAACAGTGAAAGCGACGTAGATACTCTGATGAAATATTATCATCACGGATACGAGACAGCTGAAGAGAAAATGACGGAATTGAAGAAGTTTTTGGGAAAATAATTTATAGAACCGCTCTTTATAGGGCGGTTTTATTATGTTCTGCAAAGCTTACCGATACCACTATGCTTCAAATTTACATATTTTTTCTCTATTTTTCCATGTTCTCAGATTGTGTACTGCTTTACAATAAAATCAGTAGTAAGTACGTACACTGACCGTGCAGAGAGGAGACAAAAATGAATTACAGACAGGTACATCTTGATTTTCACACAAGTGAAAAAGTAAGTGGAATAGGAGAAAACTTCGATAAGAAACAGTTTCAGGAGGCGTTAAAAGTCGGATATGTGGATTCCATCACCGTATTTTCCAAATGTCACCATGGCTGGGCATATCACCCTTCCAAGGCGAATGAGATGCATCCTCAGCTGAAATTTGATTTATTGAAAGCACAGATTGAGGCAGCCCATGAAATCGGAGTGAAGACTCCGGTATATTTATCGGCCGGTCTTGATGAAAAATATGCAGTAAAGCATAGCGAGCATCTGGTAAGAAACCGGGATGAGTCTACTATGTGGGTAAAGGATTTTACAGCTCCTGGCTATCATAAGCTGTGTCTCAATACCCCTTATCTGGATTATCTTTTAGCCCAGATTAAGGAAGTATGTGAAAATTATGATGCGGACGGAATTTTCCTGGATATTGTAAATGTACAGCCCTGTTATTGCCAGACTTGCCGGAATCAGCTGATCGCAGAAGGAAAGAATCCTTCCAATGCAGCAGATGCCCTCGATTTGGCTGAAAGAGTTTACGCCAATTATACCAGACGTGTAAGAGAGACTATCGACAGTGTGAAGCCCGGCCTTCCCGTGTTCCACAATGGAGGTCATATCCGTAAGGGAAGACGTGACCTGGCACATATGAATACGCATCTGGAACTGGAAAGCCTTCCTACCGGCGGTTGGGGATATGACCATTTTCCGGTATCGGCAGCTTATGCCAGAACACTGGGAATGGAATTCCTTGGAATGACCGGTAAGTTCCACACTTCCTGGGGTGAATTCGGTGGCTTCAAACATCCTAATGCGCTTCGTTATGAAGTAGCATTGTCCATTGCAAATGGGGCTAAATGTTCCATCGGTGATCAGCTGCATCCGGACGGAAGCATGGACATGGCTACCTATGAACTGATTGGCGCTGCCTATAAAGAGGCAGAAGAAAAAGAGGCTTACCTGAAAGGGGCTGAGAATATCGTAGATGTAGCAGTTCTGGGAATAGAGGCCATCGATAACTATCTGGAGGGAAGAGGCGCATCACAGGCTGGCGGAAGCACTAAGACAGCGGAGGCAGATGCAGGCTGTGCCAGAATCCTTTTAGAGGGCAAATATCTCTTTAACTATATTGATACCCGGGAAGATTTCAGTAACTACAAGCTTCTGATCCTGCCGGATGGAGTGATTCTGGACGAGGCATTAACGGAAAGATTGAAACAATTCGTGGAAGCAGGCGGTAAGATTCTGGCCAGCGGAACTTCAGGAACCGATGGAGCAGGCAGCTTTCTCTTAGATTTCGGCTGTCGGTTTGGCGGAGAAAATGAATATCGTCCCGATTATTGCAGACCTCGGTTTGAACTGTCCAGCCTTAAGAATTCTGCGTATATCATGTATTCTCAGGGCTATAAGGTGGAGGAAGTAGCAGGCGAGGTACTGGCAGACCGTGAGAATCCTTATTTTAACAGGACAATTGAACATTTCTCTTCTCACAAGCATACACCTAATAATAAGAAAGACATTGCACCGGCTATGGTGGAGGGAAAAGACGGAATCTACATTGCCTGGAATATTTTTGAGGATTATGCCAACTATGGTACGATTGTAGACAAAGAAATCGTCCTTTATGCATTGGATCGTCTGCTTGTGGATAAGAGCGTCAAGACCGACCTTCCTGCACAGGGAATTATTACCCTGACCAGGCAGGATAACCGCAAGATTGTACATTTACTGTATGCATCTCCTGTAAGGCGCGGTAAAAACACAGAGATTATTGAAGATATCGTGCCTATCTATGATACAAAGGTGGCTGTAAAATGCAGTGAGCCGGTGAGCAGAGTCTATCTGGCACCGCAGAATGAAGACGTTGCTTATAAAGTAAAGGATGGCTATGTGACGTTTACTGTGGATAAGCTGGAGAACCATCAAATGGTGGTTGTAGAATAAGTGCAATCAAAAAGCTATAAAAGAAGTATGAAAGCAAGAGCGGAATCAATTCGCTGT
>JAFUKH010000105.1 GCA_017467845.1 Lachnospiraceae bacterium
TCGTAAGGGTGTCCTTTTGCACACGGACAAAGTGGCGCAGATTGTAAAACTTTTGACAGACAGAATAAATCATAAAAGCAAGCAGAGTGTTTCTTAGAAATAAAGCGTTTTTCTTAACTAAGAGAAAATGCACACAAAATACAGAGACATATTTATTTCAAGACATGAAGAAAGGGCGTCGGCAAATGGAGATTTGCGACAGCCCTTGTTGCTTAAAGATTTTTAAAAATCATTTCTATAAATATGGTTTTAGGAATTTTCCCGTATAGGATTCTGGCACTTTACATACTTCTTCTGGGGTTCCCTGGGCAATCACAGTACCACCGCCATCGCCGCCTTCCGGTCCCATATCAATGATGTAATCTGCGGTTTTAATCACATCTAAGTTGTGCTCGATTACCACTACAGTATTACCATCTTCTGCTAATCTATGAAGAATGTCTACCAATTTATGCACATCTGCAAAATGAAGTCCTGTGGTAGGTTCATCTAAAATATAAATCGTTTTACCCGTACTCTTGCGACTCAACTCTGTTGCAAGCTTGATACGCTGTGCTTCACCACCAGAAAGCTCTGTCGAAGGCTGTCCTAATTTTACATAGCCAAGTCCTACATCATTCAATGTTTGAATTTTACGTAAAACTGTAGGAACATTTTTGAAAAATTCCACCGCATCTTCTATCGTCATATCTAAAATATCGAAAATGCTCTTGCCTTTGTATTTTACTTCTAAAGTTTCGCGGTTATATCGCTTGCCACCACAAACTTCGCATGGCACATATACATCAGGAAGGAAGTGCATCTCAATCTTTAAGATACCGTCACCGCTACATGCCTCACATCGTCCGCCCTTGACATTAAAGCTAAAACGGCCTTTTTTGTAGCCTCTTGCCTTTGCATCTGAAGTCGCCGCAAAAAGATCACGGATTAAATCAAACACGCCAGTATAAGTCGCAGGATTCGAACGAGGGGTACGTCCAATTGGCGACTGATCAATATCAATTACCTTATCCAGCTGTTCCAAACCAATGACGTCATCATGCTTACCAGGAATGCATCGTGCACGGTTTAAGCTTCTAGCTAAGTGCTTGTAAAGAATCTCATTCGTGAGAGAACTCTTTCCCGAACCCGATACCCCTGTGATACAGGTCACGACACCTAATGGAATATCCACATCGATATTTTTCAAATTATTTTCTCTTGCACCTTTGATTGTAATGAAACCAGTTGGTTTCTTTCGCTCTGTAGGCACAGGAATCTTGATGCGTCCACTCAGATATGCACCTGTCAAAGACTCCTTGCACTTCATGATATCTTCCGCCGTACCGGTAGCAATTACTTCGCCACCATGTACCCCAGCTCTTGGACCAATATCTACGATATAATCCGCAGCTCGCATGGTATCCTCATCATGCTCTACGACTACCAAAGTATTACCCAAATCCTTTAGGTTCTTTAACGCACCTAAAAGCTTATCATTATCTCTCTGATGCAAACCAATACTAGGCTCGTCCAAAATATATGCAACGCCTACCAGCCCGGAACCAATCTGGGTCGCCAGACGAATACGCTGAGCTTCTCCACCAGAAAGGCTGCCTGTAGCACGTGTTAAGGTTAAGTAATCCAATCCAACTTCTTTTAAGAATCCTACTCTGCCTTTAATTTCCTTGAGTATCTGTTCGCCAATCAAAAGCTGCTGTTTGGTAAGCTCCATTTGATCCAGGAAGTCCACCAGATTCTTTACTGACATATCGGTCATCTCATAAATGTTTTTGTCTGCAACCGTTACGGCCAGAGATGACTTCTTCAGACGCTGTCCACCGCAGCACTCACATGGTGTAATACGCATGAACTGCTCATATTCCGCCTTCATTGTTTCTGAAAACGTTTCGCGATAGCGACGCTGTACATTCTTAATCAGACCTTCCCAATCAAGATTATACACACCTTCGCCACGTTGTCCTTTATAATGCACCTTAAGCACACGGCCATCTCCACCATGAATAAACATATCCTGAATATCTTTTGGCAAATCCTTATATGGTGTACTCAGGTCGAAACCATATCCTTCTGATAACGCACGCAGTGTGGCATAGGTATAGCTGGATGGGTCTGTACTAGACTGCCAGCCAAGCACCTGAATGGCACCTTCAGAAATTGCAAGGCTCTTATCTGGAATCATCAAATCCTCATCAAACTCCATCTTATAACCCAAACCAAAGCAAGTAGGACAAGCACCAAATGGATTGTTGAAAGAGAAGCTTCTTGGCTCTACTTCATCAATACTTACGTTACAATCTGGGCATGCAAAATTCTGAGAAAAAGTCATAGGCTCCCCATCAATCACATCCACAATGGCATTTCCTTCCGTTAAATCAAATACGTTTTCCAATGAATCTGTCAAACGTTTTTCAATGCCTTCTTTAACTACCAGACGGTCCACCACGATATCAATATTATGCTTAATATTCTTATCCAGTTTGATTTCTTCCGAAAGCTCATACTGTGCACCATCCACAATCACACGTACATATCCACTTTTCTTTGCTTTCTCAAATAGTTTTTCATGCTGACCCTTACGTCCCCTTACCACTGGAGCAAGAATCTGAATACGAGTTTTCTCAGGAAGCTGCATGACAGCATCCACCATCTGATCGATGCTCTGCTTAGTAATGGCACGTCCACATTCTGGGCAGTGTGGAATACCAATTCTAGCATATAAAAGACGGAAATAATCATAGATTTCTGTTACGGTTCCAACCGTAGAACGAGGGTTACGGTTCGTGGATTTCTGGTCAATGGAAATGGCAGGTGGAAGCCCTTCAATACTTTCTACATTTGGTTTTTCCATCTGTCCCAAGAATTGTCTCGCATAGGAAGACAAGGACTCCATATAACGTCGCTGTCCTTCTGCATAGATTGTATCAAAGGCAAGAGAAGATTTTCCCGAACCTGACAATCCTGTTAATACAACAAACTCATCTCTTGGGATATCAATATCAATACCTTTTAAATTGTGTTCGTGGGCACCACGAATCTTGATGTATTTTCTCTCTTTTTTACTTTTTGCCATCTTATTTAGCACCTCTAATTTGTTCTTCAAAATATTTTAATCAATATCTCTAAGCATATTTTTCAGAGTAATCATCTTATCTCTATACTCTGCTGCAGCCTCAAAGTTCAATTCCGCAGCCGCTTTCTGCATCTTCTTCTGAATGTCTGCAATGGTCTTTTCAAGCTCTGCCTTGCTCATGGATTCAGGGTCTTTTGCATACTTCATTTCATCCGCAGCCACCTTCTTAGAAATAGCAATCAGCTCTCGAACGGACTTGCGAATAGTCTGTGGCGTGATGCCATGTGCTTCATTATAAGCCTGTTGCACGCCTCGACGTCGTTCTGTTTCCTCAATCGCCACACGCATGGAATCTGTAATCTTATCTGCATACATGATAACATGTCCATCACTGTTTCGCGCCGCACGCCCAATCGTCTGAATCAAAGATGTCTCGGAACGAAGGAAGCCTTCCTTATCCGCATCCAAAATCGCCACCAGTGTAATCTCCGGAATATCCAAGCCTTCTCGAAGCAGGTTGATACCTACCAGAACATCAAACACGTCTAATCGCAAATCACGAATAATCTCCTGACGCTCTAAGGTATCAATATCGGAATGTAAGTATTTTACTCGAATACCTACTTCACTCATATAGCGGGTCAAATCCTCCGCCATACGTTTCGTCAAAGTAGTAATCAGCACTTTATTATGATTTGCAACTTCTTTGTTTACCTCTCCAATCAAATCATCAATCTGTCCCTCTACTGGACGCACGGAAATTTCTGGGTCCAAAAGTCCTGTTGGACGGATAATCTGCTCCGTTCTTAAAAGTTCATGATTGGCTTCATACTCGCCTGGTGTAGCAGAAACAAAAAGCATCTGGTCGATTTTGCCCTCGAACTCCTCAAAATTAAGCGGTCTGTTATCCAATGCCGATGGCAGACGGAATCCATACTCTACCAGAGTAGTCTTACGGGAACGGTCTCCCGCATACATACCACGAATTTGAGGCACCGAAATATGAGATTCGTCAACTATAATCAAGAAATCATCTGGAAAATAATCAATAAGTGTCTCTGGCATCGCACCTTCTGGTCTGCCTGCAAGATGTCTGGAGTAGTTCTCGATACCACTACAAAAGCCTGTTTCTTTTAACATCTCTATATCAAAATTTGTACGCTCTGCAATACGCTGAGCTTCAATTAATTTATCTTCACCTTTAAAATATTTCACGCGTTCTGCTAACTCTGCTTCGATGTTATCGCAAGCGGCATGAATCTTGTCCATTGGTACCACATAATGAGAAGCAGGGAAAACCGCACAGTGATTTAACTGTGCACGTATTTCACCTGTAAGCACATCGATCTCTGTAATGCGGTCAATCTCATCACCGAAAAATTCCACACGGATAGCCTTGTCTGAATTGTTGGCAGGAAAAATCTCCACCACATCTCCATGCACACGGAACGTACCACGTTTGAAATCCATCTCATTGCGAGTGTACTGCATATCAATCAACTGACGAATCACTTCATCACGATCAACCTCCATACCAGGACGCAAGGAGACCATCATATTCATATAGTCATCTGGACTACCAATACCATAAATACAGGAAACCGATGCTACGATAATAACATCCTTACGCTCTGCCATGGCAGCTGTCGCAGAAAGCCGCAGTTTATCAATCTCATCATTAATGGATGAGTCCTTGGCGATATATGTGTCGGAAGATGGCACATACGCTTCCGGCTGATAATAATCATAGTATGACACAAAATATTCTACCGCGTTCTCAGGAAAGAACTCCTTCATCTCTCCATAGAGCTGTGCCGCTAAAGTTTTATTATGTGAAATTATAAGTGTTGGTTTATTCAATGCGGCGATAACATTCGCCATAGTGAAGGTCTTACCAGAGCCTGTAACACCTAGCAAAGTCTGGAATTGATTGCCTTCTTGGAAACCTTTGACCAAAGCTTCAATAGCCTGTGGCTGGTCACCAGTTGGAGCATATTCAGAATGTAAAACAAATTTATCCATGATTTCTCCTTATCCTCATACTAAGCAACAAAGCATTGCTAAACTAATACATGCATCAAATAATGCAATTCATAATCACGCTAATCATCATCTCTTTCTCATCAGGATTCGATTCTGCAATCATAATAGTCAAAGCCACTAATGTGTGATCATCTATCTT
>JAFUKH010000013.1 GCA_017467845.1 Lachnospiraceae bacterium
AGAAAAATATGAGAAAAATTTTAAATCAGACAAAGAAAAAGCAAAAATAGCTACATTCTTTTTAATTTAGAAAACCTCACAAACGGCGTATTTATGCCGGTTGTGAGGTTTTTATCTTTTTGCAACTGTCAAAGACAGGATCTTGTATCCTTTTTCTATAACGATTTCGAAAACCAGCCGCTACTGTTTTGAATGGCACATCCCTTCACACACAACCCCATCAGAGTTATCATCACCTGAGAAAACTCTATCCTTGGTGTATTTTTCTTCCGACTGATTTTCTCAACAATTTTTTCCACCGGCATAGGGTAAAGGTCCAAGGCATCATACACAATAAGCTCCTGCTCTGAAAAACTTACTCCATCCGGAATCAGTATTTCCGGCTTCTTCTGCGAAATACTTACCTTCCTACCATAGCGCATAGCAAGCTCCTCCATAAATTCCTTGGGAGATAAAAAGATCTGTGCACCATCCTTTAACAAGCGATTACAGCCATCACTGAGTCTGTCGGTAAGGCGCCCCGGTACCGCATATACGTCACGTCCCTGTTCTAGTGCCATTTCCACTGTAATAGCTGTACCGCTGCGCTGTCTGGCTTCAATCACTACCAGCGCATCACAAAGCCCACTTACAATACGGTTTCTGGGTGGAAAGAGAGAAGCTCTGGGGGCAGTTCCCGGCAAATAAGAGGATATGATTCCGCCATTCTCCAGAAGTCTGTCATAAAGTACCTTATTCCTCTTTGGGTAGCACACATCTACACCGCATCCCAATACTCCAAAGGAAGTGCCTCCTGCCTTTAGTGCCGCCATCTGGCTGATACCATCAATTCCCCTTGCCATACCACTAATCAGGGAAATTCCCTGCTCTCCCAGCATTTTCCCCAACGCCCCTGCAACATATTCTCCATAGTCAGAGCAATCTCTGGCACCGATTACCGCTACGGAAAGCCTGTTTTCCTCAGGAAGCCTTCCCCGGACATAAAGTGCAAAAGGTGGGTCCGGGATGGTACGTAGTCTCTGGGGATACGCCTCCATAGGAAGGGAAACCAGACGGATTCCCTTTTCCTGCAAGCGTTCATACTCCTTATCTGCATCCCAGTTCTTACGATGTTTCAAAAAAAGTTCTGCCTTACGCTCCTCTAAAATACTGCGAACACAACTCTCGCTCATATGATATATCCCCTCGGAATCTCCACACTCCTTCAGAAGCATATTTTTTGTTTTATCTCCGACTCCCGGACACGCGTCCAGAAAGTAATCGTACTTTTCCATTCCCTCTACCCCCTCATAAAACGATAGGCAAGCGCCTCGCTGATATGTCTTTCCAATATTCTCTCTTCTCCTTCTAAATCCGCAATGGTTCTGGCTACCTTTAAAACTCTGTGATAAGTTCTTGCACTGAGCTCCAGGCTGTTATATGCAAGTTCCATCAGCTTCTTCTCTTTCCCCTCCAGCCTGCAGTATTTTTCAATATCCTGTACCTCCATCTGAGAATTAAACTGTATATGCTGTCCGCCAAACCGTTTCTCCTGAAGTTCTCTGGCAGCTGAGACACGCTCCCTAATTACCGCAGTGCTCTCCCCGACTTCTGCATCGCTCAAACTGGATAAATCCACCCTCTGAGTCTCTACATGCATATCAATGCGATCAATCAACGGTCCTGACAGTTTTCCGCGATACCTGTGAAGCTCTGCCTCCGTACAGGTACACTTATTCATATCCGGATAAAATCCACATTTGCTGGGATTCATGGCACAAACAAGCATAAAATCCGACGGAAACACATAGCTGCCATGTACACGCACAATATTTACTTTTTTATCTTCCATGGGTTGACGAAGATTTTCTAAAATACTTCTGGGAAATTCCGTTAATTCATCTAAAAATAAGACACCCTTATGGGCTAGAGAAATGGCACCGGGGCGAACCTTACCACCGCCGCCTACCAGTGCTGCCCCCGAAATTGTGTGATGGGGACTTTGAAATGGTCTTGTTGTTACAATGGGCATGTCCTCTGACAAAAGTCCTGCCACACTGTAAATGGCAGATACATCCAGCGACTCCCTGACGGAAAGCTTGGGTAATATCCCGGGAATCCGCTTAGCAATCATACTTTTCCCTGCCCCCGGTGGCCCCGACAATGCAAGATTATGAAATCCTGCTGCAGCAATCTCTGCCGCACGCTTTGCCAGTTTTTGTCCCTTTACCTCTGCAAAGTCAAGGAAGCATTCCTGCTCTGCCTTCTGAAGATATTCCTCCAAACGACACTTTCCCGGTGGAAGAAGTTCATCCTTACGTTCCTCATCCTCCTGTAAGAATTTCAAAACCTGCTTTATATGCTCCGCACCTCTTACCGTAATCCCCGGAATAACACTTCCCTCTGCCAGATTCCCATTGGGTACAATACATTCTTCCACTCCCAGTTTAGCTGCAGCCTTTACAATGGGAAGCACACCATTTACCGCCTTAAGCTCTCCGTTTAATCCAAGCTCCCCTAAGAACACCGTGCCCCTAAGCCTGTCCTCCTCAAAAAGTCCGAAACACCCTAAGAGCCCCACTGCAATGGGCAAATCAAAGCAGGTACCATCCTTGCGGATATCCGCCGGCGATAGATTGATTGTGATTTTGTTAGGTGGAAGATCAAAGTCCGTATTTTTCAGTGCTACCTGCACACGCTCCTTTGCCTCTTTCACTTCATTACTCAGACTTCCCACCATGGAAAATCCGGGCAGACCGGTAGAAACGTCAACTTCTGTGTGAATAATATTTGCATCCACACCACTCAAACATCCCGTCAATACTGAACGAAACATTTCCTTATCCTCCTATAAAATTGTAATTTTGAATTGTTTTGAAATTTGAAAAGTGAAATGATAAAGAATGGCTTCTCGCCATATAGATTTATGAAAACAGCCTTCTGTAAGTAAACTTACCCGGTCTATTATTCATAAATCTGCATGGCTTAGAATATGTTATATCTTGTTTTCCATACTGTCCGGATCCTGAGCAAACTGTACCGCCATATCACGGTCAATCTTACCTTCGTAGAACAGCTGGATAATGGCTTCGTCCATGGTAATCATACCAATCTTACGATTGGTCTGCATTACAGATGCCAGCTGGTGAGACTTACCTTCACGAATCAGGTTACGAACTGCATGGTTCGCATGCATAACCTCAAAGGCTGCTACTCGCCCATGTCCATCCGCTGTGGGAATCAGCTGCTGGGAAACAACTGCCTCTAATACATTGGCAAGCTGTACTCTAATCTGCTGCTGCTGATGAGGCGGGAATACATCAATTACACGGTCCACCGTACTTGCTGCACCAATGGTATGTAAGGTAGACAATACCAGATGTCCCGTTTCTGCGGCAGTGATAGCAACACTGATGGTCTCAAAGTCACGCATCTCTCCTACCAAGATAACATCCGGGTCCTCACGAAGTGCTGCACGAAGTGCACTGGCATAATTATCGGAATCCAGACCGATTTCTCTCTGGTTAACCATGGAAAGCTTATGCTGATGCAGGTACTCAATAGGATCTTCCAATGTGATTACATGCGCATCCCGATTGTTATTAATCTTATCGATAATAGCAGCTAAAGTAGTGGACTTACCACTACCGGTAGGTCCTGTTACAAGTACCAGACCACGTTTTCTCTGATATAACTCAATCACGGACTCCGGTACCCCAAGCTCCTCCGGTGCAGGAACCTTGGTCCCTACAAGACGGAATGCTAAAGCAACTGAACCTCTCTGCTTATATGCATTTACACGATATCTGCCACAATTAGGAATGGAGAAGGACATATCGTACTCTCCTCGCTCCTCAAAGCGATCTCTCTGTGTCTCCGTCATAATGGCAAGGAGAATATCCAAAGTATCTGCGGGAAGCATTCTAGGATAATCCATAGTAATCAGATTACCATTCACACGCATTTTAGGTGGGATTCCAACGGTCAGATGCACATCGGATGCACCTGCCTCCTTAGCAGTTCTAAGTATTTCTTCAATAGAAAGCATTGTATTTTTCCTCCAGATTAAAATCCGGCATTCGTTAATGCCTCAGTATCTAATACATAGCGATTATCCAATGTCTTCATAATATCCACGATTTCAATATCCTGATATGCCTTCTGGGACAAATCCAGAATACTGTTATTTCGGAAACCTAATACCATAGGTCTCAAGATATCATCTTCATTTGCCACCAAAACAAGACCCTTCTCGCCGGTATTCAGCTCTACGCTGACACCCGGGAAAAGAATATGAATTGATTGAATAAGCGCATTTACAATTTCAGGATCGTAATATTCCGGGTTAGAAAGCAGTTCCTTAATTGCTTTTACCTCTGACTCTGTCTGAGTTGTATTTACACGCATTGCTGTCATTTCGTCATATTTATTTGCTACAAGCACGATTTTCGCCGCAGTACTCATCTTCGCACTAATAGGGCTACCCTCAGCGATTTCCATCTGTGCCTTAGCTACCTGCACACAGATTCTGCGCACAGCAGTACCCTGTGCAAAGGCATTCTCGATAATATCTGACTGAGTAAGCTGAGCCTTGAGAAGTCTGCTATCCAACTCCTCTAAATCAACCTTACCTTTACCTTCACCTAGCTCTTTATATATTTCAACCTTACCGATATCGTGAGTCAAAGCTGCAAAAACTGCATTATTCTGATCCTCTATACGAATGTTCATGACGTGCGAAATCATGGTACAAAGAATCGCCACATTTAATGAATGCTTACATACAAAGTCATTATAGCTACGAAGGTTCTGATAAAAATTCACCTTCTTATCCATATGTCCGTACTTACGGACGATCGTAGCCTCAATCGTAGGTAACTTACTGGCCTTTCTGGTCTCCAGAATATGCTCCAGCTCCTCCTGCAAAGCAAACACTGTCATAGTCTGGAATCGTTCAAATTCCATATCCTCTTCGGACATAGGAGGCACAGGTTCTGCCGGTTCCAGTATATAAATACCTATTAACCCGAAATTATGAATACTTGAAATAGCCTGCTCCGAGAGCTTAGAATCTCTCTCAAATAAAAGTACTCCCTGCTTGTTGTAGATAGGTCTTGCTAAACGCATACCAATTTTTAAGTCTTCCACTTTTACAAATTGCATATTTTGTATCCTTTTTCCCCATAATTAGTAATTTTTCGCACAATTATATAGTCCTATTATATAACATAATCACATATTTTCAAAATAGTTTTTTAATTTATTTAGTACTTTTTTCTCAATCCTGCTAACGTAGCTCCTGGAAATTCCTAATTTTTCCCCAACTTCCAGCTGCGTCTGCTCTTTTTGACCATTCAACCCGTAACGCATAGAAATAATAAGCTGCTCCCGAGGACTTAATACCTTCTCAATCCCTTCCATCAGACACCGGATAGTATCCTGTCTGTCAACCTGATCTGCCGCATGCTCCTCCGTCCCCTCTATAATGTCCAGTAGGCAGATTTCGTTGCCCTCCTTATCCTGTCCAATAGATTCATATATAGACACATCCCTTGCCGACTTCTTTTTACTGCGAAGCAGCATTAAAATCTCATTATCAATGCACCTACATGCATAAGTTGCAAGTCTCCCTTTCCCTGCATCAAAGCTGCTGATTGCTTTGATAAGTCCTATACAACCTACCGCAAGAAGATCGTCCATTTCCTCATTCACATTCTGATATTTTTTGACCACATGGGCCACAAGGCGCATATTTCGTTCCACCAATATTTCCTTGGCTTCCTTCGCCTTCTCACTATCCTCATCCTTTAAGCAATCCAAATAATATTTTTCTTCCGCCCCAGTTAATGGTTTCTGAAAAGGCTTCACTTGCTTAAATCCCAATTCACGCTTTACTTTATTGTATGGAATGTGGACACAATTCGTGCAAGTCTACATTATTAAGATAAAATAAAATCTGCCATTACATAATTCGACACATCAAGGCCTCTGGTACTTAAAAATACTCTTCCTCTCTCCCGGATTAAAAGCCCCTCCTTACAATGCTTCTGAAGCACCTCACCATATACATCATCAATAGATTTCCCAAAAGTTTCTTTAAAGACAGCTTCCTCCACGCCTTTTATCAGACGAAGCCCCAGAAACATAAACTCCTCCATCTGTTCCTCTAAAGACAACACCTCTGCCTCCCTCTCTGCCAGCGGATTCTCCAAATATTTCTTTAAATCAGTCTCGCCTGAAAATCTCTGATTCTCTATCATGGATGCTGCCCCAAGGCCAAAGCCCGCATAATTCTCCCGGACCCAATAACCGACATTGTGTCTGCATTCATAGCCCTCTTTTGCATAATTGGAGATTTCATATCGGCGATAGCCGTGAAGCTTTAATATTTCCTCCGTTTTCTCATACATGAGACGCTCATCCTCTTCCGAAGGCAGCTCCAGCTCTCCCTTTTCATATGCCACATAAAAAGGTGTTCCTTCTTCCACAATCAGACTGTATGCAGAAATATGCTCCGGTGGTGGTGACAGATTCAGCACCTTATCCAAAGTATCCATATAGCTCTCCACACTCTGCCGGGGCAATGCACTCATCAAATCCACATTGATATTAAAAAAGCCTACACTTCTGGCAGAAGCATAGGCTGATAGAAACTCCTGAAAAGAATGGATTCTGCCTAAAAGTGCCAGTTCTCTATCATTAGCAGACTGTAATCCCATGCTGAGACGATTAATTCCGGCATCCTTGTATAACCCAAGGCTCTCTTTGGTCACAGTGCCGGGATTCATCTCCATAGTAATCTCTGCCGTCTCTGAGATGGTAAACTTATCAAACACCAGCTCCATGAGCTCTTTTATCCAAAAGGGATCTACAATGGAGGGCGTACCTCCACCGATAAAAACAGAGGTCACCACATAGGATTCATACTTTATACTTTTCGCAGAAATCTCTTTTTTCAAGGCATCCATATACCGCTTCTGCACATTCTCACTACATGCAAAGGACAAAAAGTCACAATATCTGCATTTTCTCTTACAAAAGGGGATATGGATATAAATTTCTAAATTATTATTTTTTGTCATCTAATTTCAATACACTCATGAATGCCTTCTGTGGAATCTCCACATTACCAATCTGACGCATTCTCTTCTTACCTTCTTTTTGCTTCTCAAGGAGCTTCTTCTTACGGGTGATGTCACCACCGTAACACTTTGCAAGAACGTCCTTACGCATTGCACGTACAGTTTCTCTGGCGATAACCTTACCACCAACAGCTGCCTGAATGGGTATTTCAAATAAATGTCTGGGAATCTCCTCCTTCAGCTTCTCACACATTCTGCGGCCTCTTTCATAAGCAGAATCTGCATGTACAATAAAGGAAAGTGCATCCACCTCTTCCTTATTGATTAAAATATCCAGCTTCACCAACTTAGAAAGCTCGTATCCCTTAATATCATAATCAAAGGATGCGTACCCCTTGGAACGGGACTTTAAGGCATCAAAGAAATCATAGATAATCTCGTTCAGGGGCAAATCATATTTCAGCAGTGCTCTGTTTTCCTCAATAAATTCCATACCAAGGTAAACACCGCGACGCTCCTGGCAAAGCTCCATGATGGAACCGATAAAGTCCTTTGTCACCATAATCTCCGCACTTACGATAGGCTCTTCCATATAATCAATCTCGGAAGGATCAGGTAAGTTGGACGGATTGGTCAGTTCAATCACCTCACCACTAGTCTTATACACCTTATATACTACGCCCGGTGCGGTAGTAACTAAGTCTAAGTTATACTCTCTCTCCAAACGCTCCTGAATGATCTCCAGATGAAGAAGTCCCAGGAAACCGCATCGGAAACCAAATCCAAGTGCAATTGATGTTTCCGGCTCATAAAACAGAGACGCATCGTTTAACTGAAGCTTCTCCAGTGCATCACGAAGATCCGGGTATTTCGCACCATCTGCGGGATACATACCGCAGTACACCATGGACTGCACCTTCTTGTAGCCCGGAAGGGGCTCTGCACAGGGATGCCGGTTGTCTGTTACTGTATCACCTACCGCAGTATCCTTTACATTCTTGATAGAAGCGGTAATATAGCCTACCATACCGGCAGAAAGCTCCTCACATGGAATGAACTGACCTGCACCAAAATAACCTACTTCCACAACATCCTCTACTGCTCCGGTAGCCATCATACGAATCTGGGTACCCTTTTTCACAGTACCTTCCATAATACGACAGAAAATGATAACACCTTTATAGGAATCATATATAGAATCAAAAATCAGTGCCTGTAGTGGAGCAGCCGGATCACCCTCAGGTGCCGGAATCTTCTCTACGATAGCCTCCAGTACATCCTCAATACCAATACCATTCTTTGCAGAAATCAATGGTGCATCCTGTGCCTCGATTCCGATGACGTCCTCAATTTCATCCTTTACACGATCCGGCTCAGCGCTTGGTAAATCAATCTTATTAATAACAGGAAATACATCCAGGTCATGATCCAGCGCTAAATATACATTCGCCAAGGTCTGTGCTTCAATCCCCTGAGCTGCATCTACAACCAGAATTGCACCGTCACATGCTGCCAGCGAACGGCTTACCTCATAGTTAAAATCAACATGTCCGGGTGTATCAATCAGATTAAAGATATACTCTTCCCCGTCCTTAGCCCTGTACACCGTTCTAACGGACTGCGCCTTAATGGTAATACCACGTTCTCTCTCCAGCTCCATATTGTCAAGCACCTGCGCCTGCATCTCTCTGCTGGTGAGGAGTCCTGTCTTCTCAATAATACGGTCTGCCAAAGTAGATTTACCATGGTCTATATGTGCAACAATACAAAAATTGCGAATTTTAGTCTGGTCAACTCCTGCCATCTGTTGTTCCTCTCTTATATAAACATTATCCGTTAAATTGTATCAGAAACTCACTGTCCTGTCAAAACCATGTCTAATAAATGTGCCAAAATATCGCAGGCATTGATAGCCTCTCCAAAGGTATTATTCTGGGCTCCCAGCTCAATTAGAATAGTTCGGGCCTTCAAATGCATATTGTATCGGTATCCATTGATATAATTCTTCCTTGCAACTCCCGGATAATACTCATCCGCCTTCAGTTTCATCTGAAGAGAGAAGGCTAGGTTATCCTGCAAATAGGGATTCTCTAAATAATCAATGTGTCCTTGGGAATTAGTCTTACTGATTCCGTTGAAGAACATGAATTTTGCAGTATCTCTTCCATCCACCTGGGTCATCAGCTTACCATTTGCCTCATTGATTCCGTCCCTGTGCAGGTCAATCACCACCTGAATGGAGGGATTCTCATCCAAAATCTGCTTAATCTCCGGAAGGGACCTCGCATAGGCATTATCTCTGGACTCCACATCATATTTTCCGAGATGATGCAGCACCTTGTAGCCATATGTATTCTGTAGCACACCTGCCAGATAGGCCCCTACTCCCATAATGGTAGTATTGTCATCTCCCGGTACAGAATCCGCAAAGCCCTCTTGAGAGTGAGTATGATACAAAAGAATCTGAGGTGCATCACCCTCCTTGGAAATAGTTAAATCCTTTTTAAGAAGCTCCTGGTAATTGATTTCCCCCTCTTCTACACTGGTCACGTCATCTATAATATAAAAGTGCTTCGTCAAATCATCATAGCTTTCAAATGCGTCCAGATTGGTTATGTACTGCCTGGTGTGAGGGGTAAAGGTTCCTGCCTGCCCCTCCACCATGCTCCTGGTCCGCTCCGGATCAATGGCAACCAGTTCTACCTTTACCGACTCTGCCACCAGCTCACCGTTTTCCTCTTCCATCATATGTGTCAGTTCATCGTAATACAGATATTCCAGCTCTATGGCATCCTCACGATGCAGGGAAGTATCCTCTGTGGACACATAAGAATAGATAGGGAAAATCTGCGCTCCAAGCTGCTGTAAAAGCTTTGATACAACTCCCTCCATTGTCATACTTTCATATATGTAAATGGGCATTATGACGCCCATTAATGATAGCAAAAGCTTTTTTAAGAATTTACCTAGTGTCTGTCCAAAAATCATTCCTTACGACCCTCATTAATGTCTTTTCAATATATGTGACAGCACCGATTCCTATTCCTCAAAGCTCAAGGCAATATTTATCCCCTCTGAAATAGTAAAGCTCACTTTACGGATTACCGCATCAATATCCTTTCCTGCAAGATACATATTCTTAAGCTCTGCAAAATCATGGTTTAAATTGGAAGCATCCCGTGCCACAGTTGCAGCATCTACAACTGTAGGAACTCCGATTGCCACCACCGGTACTCCGAGACTCTCCTTCGATAACGGGTGCCTATGGTTTCCCACCCCGGAGCCCGGCCAGATTCCTGTATCACTGATTTGGATGGTACGGTTAAGCCTGTGAATACTTCGTGCAGCAAGAGCATCCACCACAAAAATCAAATCAGGCTTTACGTCCTTTACCACACCGCGAATAATCTCTACCGTCTCCATCCCGGTCTTTGCCATTACTCCGGGCTCCAAGCTGCTGATTTCATGTACCTTTCCTTCTCCGTAGGCAGCCCGGCCGTAAATCTTAATAATATGACGGGTAATATGAAGTTGATCCGTCACTTGCGGTCCCAATGCATCCGCCGTCACCTCCCGGTTTCCCAGACCTACCACAAGAACAGACTGCTCCTTACTTAACTCCGGCAACATTCTCTTTAATTCCTTGGCAAGACACTCCGAAAGCTCCCTGTTATCCCCCTCATCATCCTCGGAAAGCTGTGCGGCTTCAATGGTCACATAGGTTCCCATGGGCTTCCCCATAGCTTTCTCCGCATTCTTAGAGCAAATCATCACCTTGGTTACTTTGTTTTTATTCTTTCCGGAATAATACTCAGACACCCTGATGCCATTCATCTGCTCTATTTCCTGCCCCATATTTTCTCTTGCCTCTAGCGCCAAATCTGTTCTTATGGTATGATTGAACATGTTGTTTTCCTTTCTTATTATCACTACATTTTTTCAATATTTTTTGCAATTTCCGGTAAATTATGTATTGACAAATGAGAAAAGCTTGGCTAAAATACAATAGTATGTTTACATTAGTCGTCCGTGTCTGGCTAAGGTAATACATTTTGATTGTAAAGAATATTTGAATGTATATTAATTGGAGGTGTAAATCTTGGCTAACATTAAATCCGCTAAAAAGAGAATTTTAGTAAACCGTACTAAGGCTGATAGAAATAAGGCTATTAAGTCTGGCGTTAAAACTGCAATGAAGAAGGTTTTCGCAGCTGTTGAGGCTGGCGATAAGGCTGCTGCTACTGCAGAACTTGCTAACGCTACTAAGGTTATCGAGATGGCTGCTACTAAGGGTGTTTATCATGCAAACAACGCTGGTAGAAAAGTTTCTCGTTTAGCAAAAGCTGTTAACGCAATGGCTTAATTATTTGAATAAATAAGCATTTTAAAAGCACTCGTACCGTCATGCGAGTGCTTTTTTTCTAGTAAAAATCGAGTCCTTGCAGATTTGCAAGAACCCGATTTTTGCTTTTTATCTTCTTCTACCACCGCCGCCATGGCTTGCGCCACTACTGCTTCTATGGCTACCGCCGCGGCTGTGACTTCCGCCACCACCTCCGCCGGAGCTGGTATTTCTCGGAATCCTTCTTGAAGAGACATGATTACGGATGAATCTGTCTTCCCGCACATTGTACACTGCACTGCCGTCCGTGTAGGTGCTTGGCACTACAGTTACCTTACCTTCTTTATTATGTAGCTTCACAGCAATAAAGATTAATGCTACTACTAAGGAAATGAAGAGACACCCCGGAATTAATGCCATAAACGCAAGCATATTCTTCTTCGGACTCAGCAGATTGGCAATATAATCCACATACTCCTTATATGCCTGATAAGGATTGCTTTCAATGTACCTATACACATCATCTAAGCATTCATTAATCTCAATGGTTCCCATCTCTTCATAAACTCTGCCGCTGGTAGAAAGCCAAGTTCCCGCCTGCCCCTCGTACCAATTATCCAGAAGAAGTGCTCCGTCACCTTCAAAGCTGGCATTATATCCGAAGCCATTCTCATCATAGAAATCATCTGCCAAATCACGCATATTTCTGTCCCAATCCGTGTAGCGATAACCCATACCTTCAATCTCCGGTCCCTCTACCGGAGTCGATATGGTCACAAGTACAAGATCACAACGGATATGTTCCTCAGCAAGTGCTATGTACGCCTCCAAATCTGCCTCTTCCTGATCCGTCAGTACATCTGCATTATCATATACTCTTTGCTCCGGAGCACTATGATTAGTTCTTCCCTCGGCTTTATTCATATTACTCTTCACAAAGAAGCCAATTGCCACAACCAATAATACTGCGGCTAAAATAAACCATATTTTGAAATACGCGAAATACTGCTTCCGCGCTTCCTTTTTCACATCATATTCCATCTTACAAACCATACCTTTCTTTCATCATTCGCCGCTTACTTTATATAATTCCCAAAGAAGTTATAATATAACTTCCCGCAATCAGAATCACATTCAGTAATACAAATAAGGTCGCACCGTAAGCAAGTACCTTAGTTTTAGATACCGGCACGCTACCTACTATTTTGCCGGTCTGACCATTCACATAGAAAGGATATAACTTGTCATTATAGGTGTATAAATACTTCCATGTAGGAAGCAGATTGTAATTATTGACTTTATTTCGAATAGAGAAATTCTTATTTCTCTCATTCAAACGTGAATAACCATTGACACTGCTTCGCAGAATAGAAGATGCGCTGGCTGCCATCTTATCACTGGCTCTGAATTCTACAGTGTCTGACTCCATATTGTACTTTTCTGCTGTAAATCCGGACATGTATTCCGGTTTAAATTCCACAAATTCTCCGTAGTTATATGGCTCTAATAAATCCATAACATTATCCGGCATCTTCACAGATGCATCCACCGGAATATCACGGTAATTAATATTCATATCACGAATAACATCATAGTAGGATGTCTCCGTATGCTGTACATCGCCGGTGGTCCAGGTTCTCACCTTGATACCTTCTGCATTATAGGTACAGTTCACGTCATAATCGTACATGAAGAATGGTACGTACTCTCCCACCATGCTATTTAAACGCACCTCTGAAAGAAAGTCTGTAGGCGCAAAGGTAGCCTTCTTAAAACGCTCACGAAGAGACTTTTTCACCATTTCCTTGCTCAGCTTAAAAGGAATAATCTTCTTCGGTAAATATTCTCCCTCCACCCTGTCATTCAAAATAATGTAATGATCGCAGTACTTACACTGTAGTGCACTGGTATGCTCCTCTACGGTAATCTCACCACCGCAGTTAGGGCAAAAGCTCTTGTCACACTCTTCCATGGCTCTTTCCTGGCTCTCCTGACTGTCGCAGTATGGACAGTGCATCTGTTTATGCTCAGGGCTGTATACTACATTTCCGCCACAATTCTTACACTTAAAAATCATATACTCCTCTCCCTCCTATTATCTAAAACTATTCAGAGCACATTCGCAAAATCGCCTCTTCGAGGCTTTCCTTTTGCCAGGAACCTTGGGTTCCTTTGTATGGCTTCTCGCCATATAAATTGTCGGAAATATACCTCTGCAAGCGAGCTTGCTCGGTCTTTTCACGACAATTTACAGTGCTCTGAATAGTATAACAAAAAAGCGTGCATTTCACAATGCACGCTTTTGAACGTTAAACTATTTATTGTAGTTAACAATTGCACCAAAATCAGGTTTAAGAGATGCACCACCTACAAGACCACCGTCGATATCTGCCTGAGCAAATAATTCAGGTGCACTGGAAGCGGATACAGAACCACCGTACTGGATACGGATAGCAGCTGCAGTAGCATCATCGTAAACTTCTGCGATACACTCACGGATAGCCTTACATACTTCCTGTGCCTGCTCGGTAGTTGCAACCTTACCGGTACCGATAGCCCAGATAGGCTCATAAGCGATAACTGCCTTAGCAGCCTGCTCAGCGGTAACATTTAAGAATGCAATCTTAATCTGCTGACGAATGAAGTCGATGGTTACACCCTGCTCTCTCTGAGTTAAGGTTTCACCACAGCAGATAATAGGAGTTAAATCATGCTCGAAAGCCTTTAACACCTTCTTATTTACAGTCTCATCTGTCTCTGCGAAGTATTCTCTTCTCTCAGAGTGACCAATGATAACATACTTAACGCCTGCATCTACAAGCATCTCAGGAGAAATTTCTCCGGTGTAAGCACCCTTCTCCTCAAAATACATATTCTCTGCACCAATGTTGATGTTAGAGCCCTTTGCAGCCTCCATAGCAGGAATGATGTCAATTGCAGGTACGCAGAATACTACGTCTACTTCATCATTTACTACCAATGGCTTTAAGGTATTTACTAATTCTACTGCCTGGCTTGGAGTCATGTTCATCTTCCAGTTGCCGGCGATAATTTTCTTTCTTGCCATATCTTTTTATCCTTTACTCCGGAGGTCTCAGGCACCATATTTAATTTTTTCGGGACGCTCTCGCTCTGTAAAAAACGTAGCAGTACTAAGCTCGCGCGGCGCATACGCTTGCACTCACTAAGTGCTGACGTTTTTCAAAGCCACTCAAAAATCAAATATGGTGTCTTCAACCTCCTCAATTTCAATCTCTATATAATCGTAACAGAAGTATGCTCTGGCATTCTTCCTAGGCGTAACCTAGAAAATCTTAGACGGCGTCCTCTGACGTCTTAGATTTTCTTTACGCGTTTTTGTCGTCTGCTGCTACTACACCAGGTAACTCCTTACCCTCTAAGAACTCAAGGGAAGCACCGCCACCGGTAGAGATGTGGCTCATCTTGTCGCCAAATCCTAACTGGTTAACTGCTGCTGCAGAATCACCACCACCGATAATGGTAGTTGCATCGGTCTCAGCAAGAGCCTTAGCTACAGCGATGGTACCCTGTGCTAAAATAGGATTCTCGAATACACCCATAGGTCCATTCCAAACTACAGTCTTTGCAGACTTAACAGCTTCAGCGAACATAGCCTGAGACTTAGGTCCGATATCACAGCCTTCTCTCTCAGCAGGCATCTTGTCGAAATCGTAAACCTCAATTTCCACAGGAGCATCGATAGGATTAGGGAAGCCAGCAACGGTTGCAGAGTCGATAGGAAGAACTAACTTCTTGCCAAGAGACTCAGCCTTAGCCATCATTTCCTTACAGTAATCAAGCTTAGTATCGTCTACTAAAGACTTACCGATTTCATATCCCTGTGCCTTTAAGAAGGTGTAAGCCATACCACCACCAATAATAAGAGTATCGCACTTCTCAAGTAAGTTAGAAATAACATTTAATTTATCTGCAACCTTAGCTCCACCAAGGATTGCAACGAAAGGTCTTACAGGATTCTCAACAGCATTTCCTAAGAAGTCGATTTCCTTCTGCATTAAGTAACCAACACAGTTTACGCCACCCTTTTCGGTGATGAACTTGGTAACGCCAGCTACAGATGCATGTGCTCTATGAGAAGAACCGAATGCGTCACATACATAGATATCAGCCAGATCAGCTAATTCCTTGCTGAATGCTTCGCCATTCTTGGTCTCTTCTGCGCCACGGAAACGGGTATTCTGAAGAAGAACAACATCGCCTTCCTTCATAGCTTCTACAGCAGCGGTAGCAGCCTCACCGGTAACATTGTAATCTGCAACGAATACAACTTCCTTACCTAACTTCTCAGATAATCTCTTAGCAACAGGTGCTAAAGACTCGCCTTCGTTAGGGCCATTCTTAACCTTTCCAAGATGTGAGCAAAGGATAACCTTGCCGCCATCGTTTAATAACTTCTGGATTGTAGGAAGCGCTGCAACGATACGGGTCTCGTCGGTAATCTCACCATTCTTAAGAGGAACGTTAAAGTCGCATCTTACTAATACTCTTTTGCCTTTTGCGTTGATATCATCAACTGATTTCTTGTTTAAGCCCATTTTAGGAACCTCCACTTTAATTTTTTTGTAAAAACAAAAGGGTCCGGCCCACAAGACCGGACCCATAAGGTCAAATGTTCAAAATTTCTCATGTCGTCTTGAAAAACAAATGCCTGCTTCGCAGTCGCTTGTTTTTCTTAACTCGACATATTATGCTAACTCAGCGAAGTACTTAATAGTCTTAACCATCTGAGAGGTGTAGCTGTTCTCGTTATCATACCAAGAAACAACCTGTACCTGAGTATTGCCATCTTCCATAGGAGCAACCATGGTCTGAGTAGCATCGAATAAAGAACCGTAAGTCATACCGATAACGTCTGAAGAAACGATTTCATCAGTGTTATATCCGTAAGAATCGGTAGCAGCTGCCTTCATAGCGTCATTAATCTGCTCCTTGGTAACCTGTCCCTTAACAACTGCTACTAAGATAGTAGTAGAACCGGTAGGGGTAGGAACACGCTGTGCAGAACCGATTAACTTACCATTTAACTCAGGAATTACAAGACCGATAGCCTTTGCAGCACCAGTAGAGTTAGGAACGATGTTCTGAGCACCAGCACGTGCACGTCTCTTATCACCCTTTCTCTGAGGACCGTCAAGGATCATCTGATCACCAGTGTAAGCATGAACAGTTGTCATGATACCAGACTGGATAGGTGCCAAATCGTTAAGAGCCTTAGCCATAGGAGCTAAGCAGTTTGTGGTACAAGAAGCTGCAGAGATAACAGTATCTTCTGCCTTCAAGGTGGTGTGGTTTACATTGTAAACGATGGTAGGAAGATCGTTTCCTGCAGGAGCAGAGATAACTACCTTCTTAGCACCAGCCTGGATGTGAGCCTCAGGCTTAGCCTTGCTTGTGTAGAAACCTGTACAATCGATAACTACGTCAACACCAATCTG
>JAFUKH010000014.1 GCA_017467845.1 Lachnospiraceae bacterium
ACTTTGCCCAATCTCCGACTGCCCTTCACGCAGTTTAGCATTCATCCTCATTCATAACTTTTCATCACTATTACGCAAACACTTTGGAAGTTTCAGTGTTTCGTATCCTCTGACATGCTACACTCCCCATCCGGTTTCCCTCTTGGATAAGTCAGGTGATGATAGGGTGCGGAATAATCCGCTTGATACCTTGCCCTATTACTTGCTCAAGGTAAATTTATTGCAGCCCCTTATGGGCGCACACACATGGTATTGGAAATCGGAGTACCCGTTGCAAACACAATACCTCTATTACCATTGATTTCACTGATATACTGGCATTTAAGCTGCATATCCGTTGCTTTCTTTGCACCCGATGAACTGATACCCGATACGTTATTCATCTTGGAGAAAATCGCCAAGTTCTTAAACGCATGGGCTTCGTCAACCATAATAGAATCAATACCAAGCTCTTCAAAGGTAATCAAATCATCCTTCCTGCTCTCATCCGCAAGAGATGCTATCTGCTCCTGAAGCTTCTTACGCTTGCTCTCCATCTGTTTGATGGTCCACTGTTCTCCGTTCTGGCTTTTCATGTCATCAATGGCATAAGCAATTTCATCCACCTGTGCCTGAAGCATACGCTCCTTACGCTCCGCAGAAATCGGAATCTTTTCAAACTGCGAATGACTCATAATGATACAGTCATAGTCCCCGGTAGCAATCCTTGAAATAAACTGCTTTCTTCTGCTCTTTTCAAAATCCCTTTCCGTAGCTACCAAAATGTTTGCTGACGGATATAATCTCAAGAACTCCGATGCAGTCTGTCCGATAAGAGGCTTAGGTACAACCATAACAGTCTTATTGGCAAGTCCAAGTCTTTTCTGCTCCATACAGGCAGCCATCATCTCAAAACTCTTACCAGCACCCACACAGTGAGCAAGAAGTGTATTACCGCCAAGCAAAATTCTTGCAATGGCATTCTTCTGATGTGGCTTTAACTCAATCTCCGGATTCATGCCTGGAAACTGTAAATGGCTTCCGTCATACTCACGGAGTCGGATATTGTTGAATGTCTCATTATAGTATTCAACATACTTTGCTCTTCTCTCAGGGTCTGCAAATAACCATTCCTTGAATTTCTCCTTCATCTGGTTCTGCTTTTCCCTTGCAAGCATTGTCTCGTTCTTATTTACCACATAATGATACTTACCGTCTCCGTCATCAATTCGATCACGCACGGTAACAGTCTTTAGATTCAAGGTTTCCTCAAAAATAGAATAAGCGTCCATTCGGCTCGTACCATAAGTCTTGGTAGCTGCGACGGAACGCTTATCTAAGGATTTGTTCTCAATGAACCACTCCATACTTATTTTATTAAGGTGTACCTGAATACCGGAATTGTACCACTGGCTTCTGACTGCCCTTGCTCTTCTCGGTGTGTTTAAAAGGTCATAAATAAACTGCTCATAGTCCTGCGGGTCAATCCAAGTCGTACCGATTCTTACATCAATATCACTGGCTTCAATCCACTCCGGCTGTACCTTTTCCAGCGCTTCCACATTGATACCAAAGGCAGGGTTCTCAGCCGATGCAGCTTTTGCCACACGAAGCTTATCTCTAACATTGCCGGACAAATACTCATCCGCAGTTTCATACCCTGCATTTGGATTATTCTCATTGGCAAGTGCAGGGTTAAGGTAAATCAGACCCTCCAATTCTTTTACAAGTGCTGCACGTTTCAGTTCTCCGGTCAAATCTTCCGAAAAGCTTACTTCCGATTCTCCGGTCGCCTCTTTTACCTCTGCTACAATGCCTGCCATATCCGGCTCATAAATGGATAGCATATACGGAAGATTTACTGCACCGAACTCATTGATAGAGATATTTAGTGCTTCTACCGCAGTCTCTACTCTTTCAATCACAGGCTTTGCCTTAATGGTCTGCTTATAAAACATATCCGCTTTCTTCACCTCTCCATCCTCATTTACTTCCTCAAGGGAACAAAGAAGAGGATAGTCACTGTCATCACGGAATGCCATCTTATTGCTTTTACCTGTAATATAACCGTATCTTTCCACAAACTTATCATACTTGGCATTAAGAAGCTCCTGCTTACTCTTAAGTGCTTCCTCAGAACACCCTTCCATCTGAATATCAATCAGCTCCCTTGTAATGGTTCTGATTTCATCCAGCTGTCTGATACGCTCCTCTGTATTTGTGGATACTTCCTGCCTTATCATCTGGGAATTTTCTCTGTAATAAAGCTTCCCTTCAAAAAAGGTATAGGTAAAGTTCCTTACATCAGGGTCTGCCGGAATTACATCGGCGCTTACTTCCTCTTCTTCTGTCAGTCTCTCAAAATCCGTCATCTGGGCAGAAATATTACGGATTGCCTTATTCAGCTCTGCATACATGTTGAAATTCTCATCATCATTAACACAGACCGTATATCTCGAATCCTGCCCATAAATACGTGTATCATATTCCATGTGACCAAGCATCATTTCCGGATGCTCCACAAAATAGGTATTGACCGCAATACCATTCTCCGTATAACCAAGATGCACCCAGTCAGGCTCAACCTCCATCTTACGCTCTCTCTTCTGTAAGAAAAGAATATCCGAAGTAACCTCCGTTCCTGCATTATCCTTAAATGCAGTGTTCGGAAGTCTGACTGCACCAATCAGTTCTGCACGTTCTGCTATATACTTACGAATGGTAGGATTGCTTTTATCAAGTGTTCCCTTTGTGGTAATTACCGCCACAATACCGCCGGGTCTGACCTGATCCAGAGCCTTCGCAATAAAATAGTCATGGATACGGAAGTTGTACTTGTTATACTTCGGATCAAACACCTTGTAATCCCCGAAAGGCACATTTCCCACCACAACATCAAAGAAGTTATCAGGATAATTTGTCTTTTCAAACCCGGTAATACTGATATTTGCATTCTGATAAAGCTGCTTTGCAATCCTTCCTGAAATACTGTCCAGTTCCACGCCATACAGATTGCTTCTCTGCATAGGTGTCGGCATACTTCCAAAGAAATTACCGACACCCATTGAAGGCTCCAATACATTTCCTCCACGGAAACCAAACTGTACCAGTGCACTGTTAATGCACATGGCTATCTCAGGTGAAGTATAAAAAGCATTGTTCACGGAAGCCCTAGCCGCAGCATACTCATCCTCTGTAAGAAGTTCCTTAAGTGTTGCATATTCCTTCTCCCAAGAAGCATTACGCTCATCAAAAGCCTGTGCAAGACCACCCCAGCCGACATAGTTTGATAAAATCTTCTGTTCTTCTCTGGTGGCAAGTCTGCCTTCTGCCTCAATCTGCTTAAGTGTTTCAATGGCATCAATATTCCACTTAAATCTGGTCTTGGCTCCGCCCTTTGGAACTTCCACCAGATTGTAACGGAAATTGATTTTTTTCTCTTCCTTGCCGCCTTCAACGACTTCCCAGCCGTTAGCAATGGCTCTTTCCCTTGTTGCTTCCCTATTTGCCTTAATCTCTTCCTGCTTATCTATAAACAGCTGATAAATCGGATTTCTGCTTTCCGTCTCGCCACGCATCATCTTCTCATAATGCTCTCGGTGATCCACACCACAGTAATATGGTGTCTTTACCATATAGGATAAAACCTCATACAGTTCACGGTATCCGATCGTTTCTCTGACACGCTCCCCGGTTCTGTCCTTGTAGCTTACCCCAATCTCAAACGGTTTTAAGGTATACTCAATCAGACCGTACTCATTATTAGCATAAGCCTTACGCTCCTCTTTACCGTCAAGCACCACATCCGAAAGAAAATCAAGTTTATTCGGCATAAACAGATATTCCGAAGCCACGATATCCATAAGGAAAGGCTTAAACGGAGTGTAACAGCTACACTCTGAAATCAGAATTTCAAGAGTGGTACGAAGGTCTGCATCCATCTCCTCAATGCGCTTCGCATAATCAATCGGAGTAATAAACTGTAGCTCGCTTCTGTCTCTTGACTCAATAACCTCTGCTTCCGGCTCTTCTTCGTAGTCCTCATAGTACTCTGCTTCCATTTCCATCTCAGGACCATACTCTGCCATGGTTGCCAGACGGTCTTCAATGGCTGCTTCCTCATCCGTAAGAGGTCTGCCTTCATTGTAAGCACGGTTCAGCTTCTCAATATCACTCAAGGAACTGTTATAGCTTTCCGGTTCATCAGGAATGGCAAAATCATCAATTCCATCCGTACTGCTGACTGCTTCTATCTCTTCGTATTCTGCTTGAATTGCATCATCATCTTCTCTGATGCCTTCAAGAGCAATATCCTCAAATCTTGGCTTCTCCGGCTGATACTCCCCGGTCATAATGAGCACACCGATTTCCTTCTCAACATTCTTCCAAGAAACATAGCCTTCATGCTCGCCCTCTTCATCACGCCACTGGAACCTGAGTCCATGACCATGGAAGCTGTCATATCCATGAAGTCCGCTTTCAGTAGGCCAGCTTGCACCACCTAGACCATATTCCTTCTTAATACGCTGGACCCTTGTGCCTGCATCAATCTCTGTATGGAAAATTTCACAGATTCTCGTTCTGCCATTTTCAAATCCGGAGCCACGAAGAAGCACCTGCTTTACAAACTCCGGGGGAACAACAAGCTCTTTCTTGGGATTCAGATAATTGTACTTCCCTACTTTCGCTTCCTGCTGATCCTTTGCAAGCTTTGCCATTGCCTTTTCTGCATAGTCTGAAGTCTGCTTCTTTTGTGGAGCAAGACCATATTCAGGGTCAAAAAAAGAAGCCTGATGATATTGTTCATCGGCTTCCGTTTTTCCAAATGAGTCAAGCTCACTTAATTCCCTATTCAGTTCTTCATCTTCTAATGAAACTTCATTACTATCTGACTGAGCACTACTTCCTCTGCCTGCATCTTCGCCTGCTCCCTTATCTTCCACATTTCCATCGTGGATGACGGGTCTTTCGGCTTGTGCTTCGCTAAGTACTGGTTCATCAGTTTCTCCAACAGCTCGTTCGCTTCCGTTTCCACTTCCTGCATCTTGTCTGCCAGCTTCCCGAATCGGAGCAATGTCTTGTACCTCTGAGGCTCCATTTCCTCCAAGTACTTCATCGCCATCCTTCCGTATTTGCCCAATTTCTGTAACTTCACTGTCTGCTCTTCCGACATCTGAATGTTCGGATAAAGCAGTCCGTCCACTTCCGTGTACGTTAATGCCATTTCGCTCATATGCAATTCTCCCTTCCGCAGATAATTTCTTCTGCTGTTCCATGTCTTTTAAGTTACTGTTAATACCTCTAAGAACACTACAGGAGACATCGCATACCAGAGAACCGAGACGGTAAACCATTTCCTCATCGGAAAACTTTACGATCTGACTGAAATCCTGTTCTTTTTCAGATAAGTCAAATCCGCATCTCGTACCGACCGTATATAAAATGCTTCTTTCCACAAGCTCTTCCATATCCGGCAAGCCCTGACGTTTTGGTTGTTCAGCACCTTCGTCCTGAACATATTCAGTAATCCCACTACCTGTTAGCTGGAGTAATTCAGACAATCTATCGTCGAATTCCTCTTTCATTATGACTCCGATTTCCTTCTTTGTAAAGTCCTTAATTACTGAAAATAATGTCTCTCTGTCGGTAGTATCCGTAGGACTTACCTCCCCTTTGAAGATAAGAAAATCCACTAATTCATTTAAAGCATTTCCCTTCAAATCCCAAGTAAGATTCCTCACTCTTCCTCCGGTGTCCTTAATATCAAATACATAGCGAAGATGGGGATTTAATGCTCTGGAAGGAAATATGGCAATACCCTTACTTCCCCTCATTACATATCTGTCCACTTTCTTCCAAGTATCATAATCTGCTACCAGTGTTGCCTGAGGTCTCTGTGCATAGATAAGCAGAATGTTATCAAACTCATAACGGTATAAATTTCCTGCAAGCCTTAAGATGCTTTTCCATTTATCCGCAGAAGTCGTTACATCCTTAATCTGCATATCATAAATCTGTCTTGCCTGATAATCTACGCCCATAAAAATCCTCCTTACGCTGTGTTATATTCGCAAATAGCTTCACGAATATCTCTTCCATCAATCTCATTGCCTAAACTGTCCCACCCGTCTGCTCTGCTTCTGGCAAACAGTTCGATACGAGGCACATCCCCGCAAAGTTTAACAATTCTGTCTCTGATTTCATCCGGTTTCTTACTGTGCTCCATAATTCTGGCATCACAAATCTGGGAAACGGACTTTGATACTCTCTTTGGATGCCCTTTTGTTCCAATCAGACAGATTTCTGAATTGGAACGGGTCCAGTATCCAAGCCCCACAAACCAGCTGTCAGCCTTTTTATTTCTCTTAACCCAGTTAAAACCACATGTCTTATAGGTAAATCCCCATCGTCTCATAGTTTCCAGTCCTTCCTTAAGAAGTGGAAATGTTACCCACAGAAACAACACACAATCTTCCGCAGCCAGTGTCTCCACAGGAAGTGCCATAATATCTTCAATACTCATACAAGAATAATGGCAGTCCGCTGATTTTTGCAGGCTGCCTTTCTTGGAATAAGTCTTAAATTGCCAGGGCGGGTCAGCATATATAATCTGATACATGCCCATCTACTTCACCTTCCCACTAAACATCTCCTTGAAAAGCTTTAACTCGTCCTTATCAAGAGCTACTTCAAATTCGTAACAGGTTCCGTTACGATAAGTCTTGCTTTCCTCAGTCTTAATCTTTCTTGCAAGACGAAGCAGGATATAACACTCCCTTGATAATCTCACGCTCTGTTTGAATGTGATGTTACTGTTTTCTGCCTCCTTCTGCTTTTTTGAAATACGAAGTAAGATAGTCCTATTCACATCCTCCACTTCATTAAGGGAAATAAAAACGGATGCCTTATTAGCACCCGATCTGTCCCATTCCTTATGAAGCTCTTTCATCAATAACTCCATGTTATCAATAATCTCTTTATTCTGCTTTCCCATTGTAATTGTCCTCCTTATCTTGTCTTTTCCGGTTCCATAGGTTGAAAGTCAACGCCTTTCATATCTTCTGCATCCAGAATAATCTTCTGTCCATAATAAAGCTCCATCGCTTTATCTATGGCTTCGCCAAGAGTTTCTGCCTCAATGGTTTCTACTCTGGCAAGTTGTTCCTTAATCTCTATCTGAAACTTCTGCATACTTATCGCCCCCTATGCTTCTCCTGAGTAGTAGCCCCAAGAAATCCTTTATCATAATCTCCTGCATTTAAGCTTGCAGTGAATCTGTCCGGCTTTCCGGTTCCAAACTCCTCATACATGGCATTCGTTGCCGCTTCTCTTACAGAATCCACAAGAATTTCATTCTTTGCAAGTTCGTGATAAGTATTAAACTGCTCCTTCAAAGATGCTCTGTAATCTTCTATAGTACTGATTTCCTTATCCTTCCCATACTCCCTGCGAAGCATTGAAAAGTTAATAGTTGATGGTGTGTTACCAAGATAAACACCACTTCCCCACTCTATCCCGGTTTCACAAAGAGACGAATGTCTGTCTTCTCCCTGCGGATATCTTGCGAAATAATCAACTCCGACACCTACCACAAACTGACCGGAATTTACATCCATCAAAAGCATGTTTCTATCAGAATATCTTTCCATCAAACGGTAATCATTGCCATTGAAGTTATGATAAATCTCTCCTTGCACTAAATCAGACTCCAGCTTTTCATAGTGCGGAAATTTAGCAACAGCCATACTTCTGTCTGTAGAAATCCCCAATCTGCTTAATATATCAAGACTCTCCTCGTCGCAGAAGCTCTCCTCAAAAACATTGGTCATTCCATCGTTAAGTTTCCCTGCAATAAATAATCTGAGTTCATTAAGACTACCACAAAACTTAGCATATATGGTCTTATTGGATGCATAATACATCTCAAAAAAGGAGCTGTCTTTCTGCTTCGTTTCCTGAAGTCCTGCTGCAACCTCTGCCATCTCAAAATAGCTGTCACAGGAATCGGTTGCATACTTCTTAATAAAATGTTCAAAGGAACAGAGAAAGTTTTTCTCAATCCCCTTCTGGTTATAAATTACCATAACCATATCCTCTATCTTCATAAGCTACCTCCATCATAATAGGCAGAGCAATAAAGCCCTGCCTTTAACTAATCCGGTCTACCAATCATAACAATCGCTCCATTGTTTGGCACATCCCGGTAAACCACTCCATACGCTGTACCTCTCGCATCCACCATCTTTCCATTTCCTACATAGATTCCCACATGAGAAATATCAAGATAACCATCTGTCTCTTCATAACTGAAGAATATCAAATCTCCCGGTTTCATTTCCTCATATACTACAGTCTTATTTGCTTCAGCTAATCCCTGTGCTTCATATCCGGCAGTAGTTGCTCCACCGTAGCTAATGTCCACGCCTGCATCCAGCCACGCATAATATACTAGAGAACTACAGTCAAAGTGCGTACCACTGTGTCTTAAATCCTGACTGTAAGGATAACCGACTCTGTGAAGTGCAAAATCACAGGCATCCTTCGCTTTGCCATCAGGTATATCATCAAGTACCGCTTGTATTTCTGCTTCTGTAAGAGAACATACACCCGGATCACCTCCACCACCGGGACTATATCCAAGAAGTGCCAGATTTTCCGGCGACATAAATTCATTCAGTAAGTCCATCTGCTCCTGCGTAAATCCATACTCATTTGCCATTGTGTAGCAGGACTTTAAAGTAACATTTACATACAGATAGGTTGTGGTTGTAGTAGTTGTTGTACCATCATCATTCTCCACAGTCTCTGTTTCCGAGCCAGATGAAGTTGTGTAGGTACACATATCGTTTACTACGGATTGCAACCACCCCTTTGAGGTATCATTCATAATGGTTGCTGTATCTCCCACACCATACTTAACCATATAAATGGCAAGGATATCATAATAATTACTTGGATTACCTTCACCCTCATAACCGACATAGACAATCTTACCTTCATCATAACCGGTATGATTGTTGGCAAGTTCATTTACTTCACGATTAAACTCCGCCACATAAGCACTGGCAACTGTTGTAACAGTATCTCCATCCTCAAGTGGTGGTAAAAATATGGCAAATGGCGAATTATATATGGTTCCCACAATAGCTACTACCGGAATGGCAACCACCGACACCAAAAGAACCAGTCCTAATAAAATCGGCAGAATTATTTTTGCTGCATACTTTGCAACAAACATACCTTTCTGCAAAATAATATCCTTAACAAGTTTTGCAAAGCTATCTGTCTGCTCGTCCTGCGCCTTCATCTTATCCAAAAAGAATTTAATCTTTCTGGAACGGATATTATTTGCCATATCCTGCTGATCCATCTTATATGCAACAGACTCTCCAACAACTTCTCCTGCTACAAGTCCGATTGCTGTTCCAACTCCCGGTGCCAACGATGTCCCTGCCGCAGTAGTTGCAGCTGTTGTAGCAGTTTTAGCAACCGCCTTGGATGTCTCTTTTGCAACTGCTTTGGCAGATTCCTTGGCTACCTTTTTACTACTTTCTTTTGCAACCTTCTTAGCAGTATCTTTCGCCCCTTTCTTGGCAATTTTCTTTCCAGCATCCACCTTCTTAATTCTTCGTTTCTGCTGATTGATTACCTGACGTTTGAATAATTCTGCACCTCGTGAAGCTGTTCCGGTCACAGGCTTTGATGCTTCATACATTATCATGGATGCCTGCTGAATCTCCTGTCCACCTTCTAACTGGTCTGTAGCAACCTTGCCACCAACCATTCCAGCATTTCGCAAAGAACTGTCCTTTACCTTGATAGACTGGCTGGACTGCTTGATATTCTTTCGGTATTTGGAAATAAGACCTTCCTTCTGCACCTGATGCACAGTACTCTTACGGTAATTGCCTTTACCGGTACTCTTCTTTGTCGGGTCACGGTCAACTGTGTAAATATTACTGCCCTTGATAGATGCCTGCTTCGGTTCATGCGTATGAATCTTAGCCTTTTGTTTGGTGTGAATAACCATCGGCTTATCATCAACCTTTTTGATTTTCAACTATTACACCACCCTTCAAAAATAGGGCAGCCATTGGCCGCCCCTGTCTTAATTTCCATTATTCAAAGCCTCTCGCTTCTTCTTTTCCGCAATCTTTTCGTGGATATTGGTGTTATAAAGCTTATAAAGGTCAGTGTCCTTACTAATCTGATTATCAAAAGGAATTACCACTGAGCCACACTTAATAAGTCCCATACCGGAAGCGGTATTTGTTACAAAGCGAAGCTGTGCTTCTGATACACCGATTACCTCTGCCATCTTTGAACTGTCCGTATTCGCCTGCTTAAGAAGTGCCACGAACTCGGAGTTAGCAAGCATAGTAGTTGCAGTATAGTTCTGCAAAAGATCCACGACATTCTGAGTAATTCCTGTGCATAATCCCCCTTGCTTTCTAACTTTTTTCCAGAGCTGCTGCAAATACTTAGCAGAATATTCGGAATTTAAGAGCACATGGAATTCGTCAATATACAGCCAAGTTGCCTTACCCTTCTTGCCATTCTCAACAATTCTCTGCTGAATAGACTCCATCATTACAAGCATGGTAATCGGACTAAGTTCTGCACCCAAATCCCTGATACCATATACCGTAAATCTGTTATCCACATCCACATTTGTCTGATGGTTGAAGATGTTAAGCGAACCGCTTACAAACAACTCAAGTGACAATGCAATGTCCTTTGCCTCCTCTTCAGGCTGTTGTAAAAGTAAGTCGTAGAAATCGCTCATAATAGGGATATACTTCTCCCTGCTTCTCGCAATGTCGATATAAAGCTTTCTCACGCATCGGTCAATAATGGATTTCTGGCGGGAATTTAAGCTGTCACCAATACACTGCTCGCAAAGACCAAGCATAAACTCACCCTTCTCTCTCACCCAGCCTTTTGTATCGTTCTGGTCAAGATTCCATACATCCATTGCCAACGGGTTCACATAGTTATCCGTGTAAGTGGACATATTTACCACAGAACCGCCGTATGTTTCTGCAATGTCAAAGTATTCATTCATTGGGTCTATGATAATAATCTCATCATCACCGGACAAGAATACCTGACCAAGTTCCATTTTACAGAAATGGGACTTTCCACTACCCGGAACCCCAAATACAAACCCGTTTCCATTTATGAGTTTCTTTCGATTACCGATGTTGATATTCTTGGATATCTGATTGATACCATAGTAATGTCCACCCGAATCATTAAGCTCCTGCACATTAAAAGGCATCAATACTGCAAGAGACTGTGTAAGCATGGTTCTCATTGTTTCCACCTGTCTTACTCCAATCGGAAGTGCTGTATTTAATGCCTCTCTCTGCTTTAAGTAATGCGTATCAATCGTACAACTGTTACGCTTACCAATGGTTTCGATTGTCTCACAGATACTGTCAAGCTCCTTCTTACTCTCTGCCATAACGATAATCGTTACTCCCACATAGAATAAGCACTGGTCATTTTCCCTGACATCATCCATAATCGCCTCAATCTCCTTTTTCTCCGTTCTCTTTGCATAAGAGATTTCAGTAGAAAAGTCGTTGTTCTTATTACGGACTCTCTGCTGCTTAATAATATCCGATTCAATACCAAGATACTTTTTCTGTAAGGTCTTAGTCGTTAAGTCCTTCGGTACCGGTACTACATCAATACTGGTAATTGTATGAACCGGAAGGGATGTG
>JAFUKH010000015.1 GCA_017467845.1 Lachnospiraceae bacterium
AAAAATGTACATTTGTCCTACACGATATTCAATTACTGTTTTGGGATTACCGGACGAACTGCCCGAATCGAAAAACAGAATGAATGGTTGATGTTTACTAAAATAACAATATCATATAATCCTAAAAAAGTCAATATATATTCCTAAAAATAATATATGAAAGTACGATAAAAAGTACACCGGTCTAGCTGCAGCAACCTTTTTCCGGTTTTTAAAAACTTCTATATCTTTATAAAAATTTTCTTGAATTTACCATATATTTCTGATACACTATAAGTGTATGTGAATAAATTCACATAGATGATTTTTAAGTTTCAAAAGATGAATATGATAGATTAAAAAAGGAGCGAGTTATGAGCAAACAGGTTACATTTGATTATTCTAAAACAAGTGCTTTTATCTCTGCTGAAGAGATAGGTTACATGAAGAAGCTTGCGCTGGACGCCAAGGAGGATCTGGTATCCAGAACCGGTGCAGGCAATGGTTTCTTAGGATGGATTGATCTTCCTGTTGACTATGATAAGGAAGAGTTTGCAAGAATCAAAGAAGCTGCCAAGAAGATCCAGAACGATTCAGAGGTACTGCTGGTAATCGGTATCGGTGGTTCTTACCTGGGCGCAAGAGCTGCAATTGAGTTTTTATCACATAATTTCTATAATAAGGTAGACAGAAGCATCCGCAAGTCCCCTGAAATTTATTTCTGCGGTAATTCCATCAGTTCTACTTATCTGAAAGATCTGATGGATGTAGTAGGAGACAGAGATTTCTCCATTAACATGATTTCCAAGTCCGGTACCACAACCGAGCCGGCAATCGCATTCCGTGTATTCAAGGAGAAGCTGGAAGCAAAATATGGTAAAGAGGGCGCAGCTAAGAGAATCTACGCTACCACCGATAAGGCTAAGGGAGCTTTGAAGCATGTAGCTGACGAGGAAGGCTATGAGACTTTTGTAGTTCCTGATGATGTAGGAGGACGTTTCTCTGTTCTGTCTGCTGTAGGTCTGCTTCCTATCGCAGTCAGCGGTGCTGATATCGACAAGCTGATGGAAGGTGCAGCAAGCGGAAGAAAGCGCGCACTGGAGAATGAGTTCGAGAGTAACGATGCTCTGCAGTATGCAGCACTTCGTAACATCCTGTTAAGAAAAGGTAAGACAATTGAAGTTCTGGCTAACTATGAGCCTAACGTTCACTATGTATCCGAGTGGTGGAAGCAGCTGTTCGGTGAGAGTGAAGGTAAGGATCAGAAGGGACTTTATCCTGCAAGCGTAGATCTGACCACTGATCTGCACTCCCTGGGTCAGTTCATCCAGGATGGTACAAGAATCATGTTCGAGACCGTACTGAATGTAGAGACTGCAAGAGAAGAGATTATCATCGGTGAAGAGCCTGTAGATCTGGATGGCCTGAACTATCTGGCCGGAAAGACAGTTGATTTTGTAAATAAGAGTGCTATGAACGGTACTCTGCTGGCACATACAGACGGTAATGTACCTAACTTTATCGTAAACATTCCTGAAGTGAACGAGTTCTACCTTGGTGAGCTGTTCTACTTCTTCGAGTTTGCATGCGGTATCAGCGGATATCTGCTGGGCGTAAATCCTTTTAACCAGCCCGGTGTTGAGAGCTACAAGAAGAATATGTTCGCTCTGCTCGGCAAGCCCGGTTACGAGGCTCAGAGAGAAGAGCTGTTGAAGAGACTGTAAGACAAGATAATGAGAGACCTGCGGAGGGTAATATGCTTTCCGCAGGTTTTTTGCTAAAACCGGAAAAGCGGAGAGTGGAGGAGAAGCATGAAGATTGTCGTTTTAGAAAGGAACAGCGTAGGAACGGATATTGAGGTGTCCAGTCTGGAGCAGCTGGGCGAAGTGACCTACTATGCCAATACGGTAACGGTAGAAGAGGTAATAGAGAGAATTAAAGAAGCTGACATTGTTGTATCCAATAAGGCACCCCTCAGGGAAGAGAGTCTGAAAGATGCCCCCAATGTAAAACTGATCTGCGAATTTGCTACAGGATTTGATAACGTGGATATTCATTACTGCAAATCCCGTGGTATCAAGGTGTGCAACGTGGTAGACTACTCCACGAGCATGGTTGCCCAGCATACTTTTGCGCTGGCCTTGGCATTGTCCGAGAAGATGCCCCATTATGATGAATATGTAAAGTCCGGTGCTTACAGCGCCCAGGACCGTTTCTCCAATTTTGATGTACCTTTCTATGAGATGGAAGGCAAGACATGGGGCATTGTGGGCATGGGAAATATCGGCAAGCGTGTGGCAAAGATTGCCGCTGCCTTTGGCTGCCGTGTGATTTTCCACTCTATTACCGGCAAGAGCACCTGTACCGATTATCCGCAGGTGGATAAAGATACTTTGCTTGCAGAGAGCGATTTCCTCTCCCTGCACTGTCCGTTAAGTGACCTGTCCAGAGACTTTATTGATGCAGAAGCTTTGAAAAAAATGAAAGAAACCGCTATTCTGATCAATGTGGCAAGAGGACCTGTTGTAAATAATACGGATCTGTACCATGCTTTGCAAAATGGGGAGATTATGGCAGCCGGCCTTGATGTGATTGAGAAAGAGCCGTTGGAGCTGTCCAATCCGCTAAGTAAGCTGAAGGATTCTAATCAGTTGATCATCACGCCGCACCTGGCGTGGGCAAGCGTGGAGGCAAGAACGAGATGCGTGGAAGGCGTGTATAAGAATATTCAGGCATTTTTGCGCGGGGAATCGAGAAATGTTGTGAATGGCGCGGGTTGAACTGTTACTAATCCGTAAGCAGTCAGGGTTGTAACTTGACATTTAGAAAATTTCATAGTAAGGTAATAAAGTTACCGCATGTTTGTACTATAAAAAGAGGAATCATAATGATAGAAAAATTAAAAGAACTTTGGGTAAAATATGAAGAAATTATAGCATACTTGATCGTTGGTGTGCTGACTACGATTGTATCCTGGGCTGCATGCTTTGTGGCAGAGTTGTTTCTGGATGCCAGTGTAGGCTGGCAGAACGGTATCATCAATACTATCGGGTGGGTAGCAGGTGTGTGCTTTGGTTATGTGACCAATCGTAAATTTGTATTTAAGAGTACCAATCCCGATATTTTGAAGGAATTTACACAGTTTGCAGGCGCGAGAGTGTCTACCTGGATCCTGGATATCGTTATCATGTATGTCACCGTAAACATGATTCACATGAATTACTGGATCGCTAAGATTTTCATATCATCTGTATTGGTAATGATCGCCAACTATGTGTTCAGTAAGTTATTCGTATTTAAGAAGACAGATAAGCACTAATGTCTCAATTGAAAGAAGAAAGAAGGAATCGACATGCCTAATTTTAATATTCAGGAAACTGCCAAACATAAAATCATAACGGTAGGCCACCGTGGTGTATTTGGAGGCAACATCCCCTGCAACACACTCACTTCCTATGAAATTGCCTTACATCAGGGCGCAGATATGATCGAAATCGATGTGGATAAGACAGCAGACGGTCAACTTGTCATATTCCATCCCGGTATGGAATGGCCGCACTTACGGTATCAGGGAAGCATCCGTGATTTGACCTATGCGGAAATCAAAGAAAAGATCCGCTATGTAAATATTGATGATGTCCCTACCGAGTATACACTTTGCACGTTGGATGAGGTCTTGGAAACTTTTAAAGACCGCTGCTATATCAATGTAGATAAATTCTGGGACAATCCTGAGCTCATTTCCGATGCGATACGGCGTCATAATATGACGGAGCAGATTATCGTTAAGACAAA
>JAFUKH010000016.1 GCA_017467845.1 Lachnospiraceae bacterium
GCTTTCCCCACATACAGAATCGTATCCGCTTCGTCACGCATAATATACACTCCCGGACTGCCCGGAAGTTTTTTCAGTTCTTCATCAAAATCAAATTTCATGGTCCATATACGCAAGTAAGACCTTAATATTCCTTCGAAAACCCGTTTCCGATAGTAACATTAAGGTCCACTTTCTCACTATATTTAGTCTAACGTTCCGCCGGAAAAACGTCCGGTTTCCTTCTTCGGCTCAGATGGTGCCTGCATTGAATCATCCACGGTAATATCTATGACTGCAGGCTCTACCTTGGTAGCTTCCTCCATAGATTCCACCTCCGGTTCGCTTTCCCCTACGGTAGCCTTCTCTTCTTCCGCATCAGATGCCACTGCCACAGGTTCTGCTGCTTCCTGCTTTTCTACAGGTTCCTTAACTTCTTCAGAAGATTTCTCTGTCTTCTTTTCTTCCTCCGGGTCAGGAAGTCCTTTCAGTTCACGAAAAATCTTCATAAATTCCTTACCGGTAATGGTTTCTTTCTCAATAAGGAACTCTGCCAGCTTATCCATAATTTCGCGGTTCTCACTGAGCAGCTCTTTGGCCTTTTCATAGCTTTCCTTAAGAATCGCAACCACCTCAGCATCAATCTCCGCTGCGGTAGTATCACTACAATTCAAGGTTGCGGTACCGCTTAAATACTTACTTTCTACCGTTGCAAAGCCTACCAGACCAAACTTCTTACTCATACCGTACTGGGTAACCATAGCCTTTGCAATATCGGTAGCCTTTTCAATATCGTTGGCAGCACCGGTGGTAACGGTATCAAACACAATCTCTTCTGCTGCACGGCCACCTAAATAGCCTACTAACATGTCACGAAGCTCTGCTTCAGTATTGAGATACTTTTCTTCCTCAGGCACATGCATTACATAACCGAGAGCACCCATGGTACGAGGCACGATAGTAATCTTCTGTACCGGCTCGGAATTTTTCTGAAGTGCACTAATCAGCGCATGACCAATCTCATGGTAAGATACAATTCTGCGCTCTTCCTTACTCATGATGCGATCCTTCTTTTCCTTACCTACCAGTACCTGCTCCACTGCAACGAAAAGGTCTGCCTGAGATACATATTCTCTCTTTTCCTTAACAGCATTGATCGCTGCCTCATTAATCATATTGGCAAGATCGGAACCTACCGCACCGCTGGTAGCTAGTGCAATTTCTTCCAAATCAACGGTCTCATCCATCTTAACATCCTTCGCATGTACCTTCAGGATTTCCACACGTCCCTTTAAATCCGGCTTATCCACAATGATACGTCTGTCAAAACGTCCCGGACGAAGAAGTGCCTTATCCAAAATCTCCGGTCTGTTGGTTGCACCTAAGATTAAGATACCCTTGGAACTGTCAAAACCATCCATCTCAGAAAGGAGCTGATTCAAGGTCTGCTCGCGCTCTTCATTACCACCACCGTACTTGGAATCACGGCTACGTCCGATGGCATCAATCTCATCAATAAAAATAATACAAGGTGCATTCTTGGTTGCTTCCTTGAACAAATCTCGTACACGGCTGGCACCAACACCCACATACAGCTCAATAAAGTCCGAACCTGTCAGTGAGAAGAAAGGTACCTTTGCTTCACCTGCAACTGCCTTTGCAAGCAAGGTCTTACCTGTTCCGGGAGGTCCCACTAAAAGTGCTCCCTTAGGAAGTCTGGCACCAATCTTGGTATACTTAGACGGGTCATGTAAGAAATCCACTACTTCAATCAGGGACTCCTTCGCTTCGTCTTCACCGGCCACATCCTTAAAGGTTACGCCGGTTTCCTTCCGCACGTACACCTTGGCATTGCTTTTGCCCACACCCATGGGGCCGCCGGAGCCACCCATTTTGCGGAACAAAAAGCCAAGCAGAATCCACATCAGGATAAGTGGTACTACTACGGTTAAGAGGAAATTCAGCACCGAATCCATCATACTGGAAGAAAGTGCCTTCATTGGAATATCTCTTCCTGATTTCTCAATCGCTTCTTCCACACGGGCTGTTACAACATTGCCATCCTCTGTACGAATTGCATAATACACCGCATCACTGGTTCCGAATGCCAGCTCGTACATATTCACCGGACGCCTTTCCTCTTCCGCTTCTTCCACCAATGTATAAGTTATTCTCTCGCCTGTTATCTGAATCTCTTCAATCTTACCCGCTTCCAAATCAGTAATAAACTGTGTATAGGGCACCTCTTCCTCATATCCGCTGCCACCCATAAACAGGTTCCAGCAAAGTAGGAACATAAGAATACTGGATAACGCCCAGAAAAGAACCATCATCATGGATGGTTTTTTATTATTTTGTCCATTCTGCCCACCACCCGGGCCGTTATTCTGTCTGTTTTGGTTCTCCATTTATATAAGTTTCTCCGTTTCTAATGCTCTAGAAATCAATAATAACAAGCTTTTTCCCAACATTCAATAGAGCAAATGTGAAATAATCGCCGGGTTTATTAAAGATTTATAAATTTTCACAAATTTACCTGCGTTTTCTCCGAATACGGCGTTTTGCCTCTGCAATTTGCTTCCTGCGCTGCTTGCGTAGACTTATCTCACCATAATCATTCTGATAAGATCGACGACCTCTCTTGCCCACCATCCAGGTAAAACGATTGCGCCTCTCGGAAAAATGATAATTCTTAAAGAAGAAAATAACACCAATAATAATTGCTACTCCTATGGCTGCAAACAATACATATCGCAGAACCTTCCACACATCAATGAATAAAAAGCTGGGCGGAGTGGTCTCCTCCGCCTTCTGATCTGCCACCGATGTCAGTTCCTGTGCCGGAGCCTCCGTTTCAAACTTATAAGTCTCTACCTGAGATTTCACCAAATCAATGGATGCACTACCTACAAACTCACCGCTAAATGTATAATTCACCACCGCAGCTTGGCCCGGAGCCACATCTTCATACGAAATTTCTGATTTCGCCTCAGAAAAATCCACGGTCTTTGGAAGCACTACATAATCCTCTTCATTCATGGATAAAATCGGCTGTGAATTACCAAAAATATCATTCTCTCCATAGAAAAGCCCGTCAGAATCCATACTGTACTTGGTCTCGGCTTCTGATACTACTACCTTCCGGAAATTCTCAAATCCATAATTAAACAAGGCAATCGTGTCTTCATATTGGTAAGGAGCTTCATCCCGCAGTACTACACAGATTAACCTCATTCCATCCTTTTCCGCGCAGGAAACAAGGCAGCTTCTTGCATCATCCGTGTAACCGGTCTTACATCCTACCAAATACTCATACTCATAATCACCGCCGGGAATCAGTTCCATCTTATTAACTTCCATCTTCTCATCTTCCTGATACTCCGTAGGAAGGATATGAAGCATTCTGGTCTTAGTCATCTCACACAGCACATCCTGCCGGAAGAACTCCCGACCTATCATAGCCAGATCGTATGCCGTGGTCACATGATTCTCATCCGGTAATCCATTGGGATTTACAAAATTAGAATTCAAACAGCCCAGCTCCTTAGCACGCTCATTCATAATTGGTGCGAAATTCTCCCAATCACTTCCGCAAATATGCTCTGCAATGGCATAGGAAACCTCATTGGCTGAACGCATGAGAATTGCCTTCAGACAGTCCTCTACTGTCAGCTTCTCCCCTTCATCCATGGCAATGTGATTACTGTCATAAGGAACGTCAAAAACTGCTTTATGTGAAAATGTAACCCACTCATCCATTTCACACTCTTCCAATGCAATGAGCGTGGTCAGAATCTTGGTTGTACTTGCGGGATACTCCTGCTTATGAATATTTTTATCATAAAGAATAACTCCGGTCTCTGCCTCAATTAAAATGGCAGCTTCTGCGCTTGTCACCGGTCCTTCCGGCCAATCAGTAACACCATTGGTACGTACTTCTATCGACTGATTGGCAGCAATACGCTCTTCCTGCGTAATTGCGTGTACAGTTATTGGAGTATTAATTATCTGCGCTGCAACTAATAGAAAGCAAAATGCTTTTGTAATTTTATAAAATCTTGACATAAAAGAACCTTTCCGTGTGTATTACAGTTCACCCGCGCCATTCGGCTCTCACGTGAACCATTTCAGTTCACCCGCGCCATTCGGCTCTCACGTGAACCATTTCAGTTCACCCGCGCCATTCGCAAAACGCGCTACGCGCTCTTCGCCTCTTCGAGGCTATTTTTTGCTCATGAACAGGCGCTCCCTCCAAATCATCGAACACAAAAAAGTATGCAAGCATCCTTTTTGTGTATTCTCGATTTGGGTGAACTGTTATAATCATACACTATTTTTACCCAAATGGGTACTTTTAAATACTCGAAAAATAGTGTATATTAACATTGACTTTACCATAGAGAAGGAAAAAAGTAATGAGATTAAGAAATATTCGTGGTTCCAGAGAGACCATTGCAGAAAGTAATTATGTAGTTCATGAAGAAATTATGTTCAAGCAGCCTGGAAAATGGCATGAGATTTTCGGCAACAACAACCCTATTCATATTGAAATCGGTATGGGCAAGGGTCAGTTCATCCATGCACTTGCCAAGCTTCATCCGGAGATCAACTATGTTGGTATTGAAAAGTACTCCAGTGTACTTCTCCGTGCCATCCAGAAAATGGATGCGGAAGAGCTTCCCAATTTGAAATTTCTCCGTATGGATGCAGAGGACATTACCAAGGTATTCGGCAAGCATGAAGTGGACAAGATTTATTTAAACTTTTCCGATCCTTGGCCAAAGGACAGACATGCCAAGCGCCGACTTCCGTCCCGTGAGTTCCTTGCCAGATATAACGAAATCTTAAAGCCGGATTCCCGATTGGAATTCAAGACCGACAATCGTCCCCTTTTCGATTTTGCAGTAGAAGAATTAGAACCTGCCGGTTGGAAAGCAGAAGTTATCACCTATGACTTACATGCCGATGAAAAGCTGGTCGAAGGTAATATTATGACGGAATACGAAGCGAAATTCTCTTCCATGGGCAATCCGATTTGTAAGTATATCATTTATAGATAATGGAGAAAACTTTCCTTCGAGGTTTCTGACTTGCCCTCCCCGAGGAAATGACACCTCCGGCCACATTTACGTAGTTTTTCCACTTGGGGCGTATATCAGATTTTTGCTGATTACGCCCTCAAGCAAAAAGTCCCCAATAGACGCTGTCATTTTTCATCCTTTTTATTCAACTACAAAAGGTTCTGTGGCAGCATAAGTATTCTTGTCACCGTAGATTACCATCCGGTATATGCCCGGTGCAAAGTAGGGCATACTCCAAATACCACTCTCCGTCATTTTCAGTTCTTCCGTCTCCCCGGGCTCTAGAACGCTTCCCACCAGCGGATCCCCAAACAACGTCTCTAGTTCCATCCACACTCCCTGATTCCAAACTTCTACACTGGGCAGCATACGCGAATAATCCCAGGCCTCTTCACCTTCATTTTTTATGATAAGGTCATATGTATGGCCTTTTCTCTCCAGAGTTATTCCCGGAAACTTCTGTGCAGACTTCGTCACGTCTTTATCCAAGTAAGTTCTACTCAATTTAATGAAACCAAACTCCAGATTCTGCGGGTATATCCAATTGGCAGTCTGCTCCTTAGTACACAGGTGAAATTCGTTACACATGGGCACACTATAACCCACCACAATTGTATCTGTCTTGGTAACGCAGGATAGCTCGTAACCATATGTGGCATCCAGTTCCGCACCATATGCATTTGCCACATTGGCTTTAATCTTCGCATTTTCAAACAGGTATGTCACCTCATCATATTCCAGAGTAGTCACACCATCCGTTACACTCTTGGTCTCTCTGGACACCTCTTTGAAAGTGGTCTCATCTACCAAACCTTCCGGTGTCAACGCCGCATCGCGCGGAAGCTCCACAACTAATTCACCATTCAAGGTCAACTGCACGGTACGAAACTGGGGATACTCTTTCCACTCTACTCCGGTCCCAAGTAAAGTACTGCTTACCACACCATATACAAAAGAATCGAATTCCCTTTTATTCACTTCTTGCTTCTGTTGCCATACATACATTATGTAACTTCCCAAAGCTATTCCTATGACCAATACCAACAATATGGATAGTCGCTTTAGAGTTTTGTTTTGGGTACTTCTCATCTCGCCCTCCCTGACCATAACCTTATACGATGATACTATAGTTCAACTACAACTCCGGAAAATCAAAGCCATCTTCCGGCTCGCCAATCTCATAGCCCAATAATTCTGTGGCTCTATGCTTAAACAATCCAATCCAGACATCCCACTCTTCCGGCGATAACCTTGCATAAAATTGTAGTCCGCTAGGCTCCACGCTTGCCTCTATCACCTTATCGCCAATACCATACCATTTTTCTTTCTAAAATCTTTATTTTCGGGAGTTTACAAATAAAAAGAGCAATGTCCTCCCTTTTTTTCACCTACAGCAGTTCTTTTTCGTGCTGTCAAGGGTGGCGGCAGATTGCCTCAGACTAAAATATCTGCAATTTTCAAGGTTCATCTGAACCTTTTTCTTTGCCCTGTTTTTTCATAGGTCATTTGACACTATCTTGTTTCCGTCCTACATATTATAACGTACATAATTTCCCTTTTGTGGCAAACCCCTGCCAAAATTTTGGCAGGGGTCCATTTAACCTCATTTACTCTATTTCTTTCTATTTCCAATAGAGAAGCCGGAAATAGCAGCAAAGAACACACCCATGCCCCAATCGCCAAAGAAGCTTCCTATACAATCATACTCATCCAAAATGCTGGGAAGTTGTCCAAGTACTACGAAAAAGTCTGCCTTTGCTGAATCAAAGGCTTCCGTAAACTCCCAGGCATACGCCACAGCATTTCCCAAAAGAAGTACTACCAGACTGACAAAGATACACCATACTATTGCGCCTCCACTCACCTGACGTTTTCCAATCTTTTCATAGCCGAACAATGCTCCAACCGCGGCCACACATCCGGTGATACCCGCGATATATCCCAGCTTATAAATCACTACCCAAAGTACTGCGCCGATACTCGCACAAATCACAGAAGCAATTAATGCAACAGCAATATTCCCCTGCTCCTGCACCTCCGGGCTTTCGCTACGTACTTCTTCCGCCTTGGTTTCCTCTCCAACAGTTCCCATATCAGTCATATAAGGATTACTACTGTCAAAGGAAAATGCCTGCTGAATTTCTTTTTCACGCTGTTCTTTTTCCCACTGCTCCTGTGCCTTAATTCGCTTGCCACGGCCTGCCAGCTTGCAAATTCCTACGATAAGAAGTAAAATTCCCAGAGCAATAGACACTACCTCTGTAGCAATACTGGTGTTTTCCGTTTCCGGCTCTATCGTTGTATCCAGATAATATGCGCCCAGATAATCATAGAAATTGGACTCATCCATTACCTCTTCGCCCCAGAAAAAATTGAAGTACTCAATAGCATATTCTTTGATTTCTTCATCAATCTCTACAGCATAGCCTTCTACATAACCAGACTCCGGTACCGTCTCAATATCTGTAAAAGTATAGTCGTAATTCGCCTGAAACTCCTCGGCCAATCTATCCTGCTCCATGCATATGATGTAACCATACATCTCATCATCGAATACAATATAGAAGCCCTGAGAGGTTCCATAGGTATACTCTGCAAAAGCATCGGAAATCAGCATAAACTCAAGACCCTGTAACTCCTCAGACTCTGAATACAGGTCGAACCACTGTACTTCCATATTCTGTTTTTCAGCAACATCCTCAAAATAATTTGCCAGATTCCATAATCCGAAAATCAGTAGGATTACTCCTACAATCATTAGCACTACACACTGCCATACCGGTGTAGGTTTCTTTGGTGCGTTGTTCATTATCTCTCCCTTTCCTCTTAAAGCTGTAAAGACTTCACCAGAAAATCAACCAATCTCTTCCTGTATTCTCCCAGCATAATATTTTCCTTAGTATTGTCATATTTGTTATCACCCTTTTCCACAAATCGAGTTCCTGTATTTCGATTTACGGAAATGGAATCCAGAGGCCAGCCCGCGTGACGAAGTGGCGATACCTCATCTACCATATAAAATGCACTGCATCTGGTCGCCTCACTGTTTTCCATAAAGGAGTAAATCTGTCCCTTATTATATACTGCAATTCCATCCAGATAGTATGCCAGTACCTTGCCCCCTAAAGAATGGACCAATTTACTGTAATATTCAATCATCTCTTCATCGTCCAGGCGTTTTCCCTCCGGCGTACGGATGTTCAGCCCCGGTTGACGCTTATCCTCCAGCGGCAATTCGTCGAAATATAGCCCGGAATCATTACAAATAACGTAATCATAAAACTGTCCGTAGAACTTGGCCTTAAGAACTGCATTTTCCTCCGGCGTGTTACCTGCCTCTTCCGGTTCATCAGTAATATTCAAATCCTTCAAGGTACAGAAGGTTACGTCATAACCTGCAAGCATCTTTTCAAAGCGCATAATCTTGGACGGATTGGTTGTACCAATTAATATCTTCATTTTTCCCCTCCTTTCCTCACATCTTACGTCAAAAAGCCCCTTGGGTCAATCCCAAGGGGCGTCTGAATTAACATATATTTACCTTACTTCTTCGCGGATGCTAATCGCATCTAAACTGCAAGCCTTACCATTTTCCAATTCCGGCCAGTCTTCGATGAACACTTTTGTGTCCTCGTAAAGAGCCGTTACCACAACGGTAAGCTTCTCCGGATGATTTAAGTATCCCAGACTTAACGGAACAATCTGTCCACTGAAGAAGTGGTCATTGATTTTCTCGCCGTCAGCATATACATCCATCTTATATCCGGCATATTTCAAATCCAAAATAGTATCTCTGCCTGAAACTCTGTCCGCTTTCTCACCATAGTTCACAGTGATTTCATAGGTAGCAGTATTTTCATCACTTGACACAAGTGTCATTGATGCAGTAGTCTCCTTCACATCCACATGTCTGTCATAAATGAAGAACTTTCCTGCATTTGCTACGCATTCAAAGCCCGACATATTTTCCATCTTAGGATAGCAAGTCACCGTAGTATCCGGTCCCCCCACTATCTTGAGCTGTCCGTCCTCTACCCATACAAAGTTCTCAGAAAGAATCAGATAATCCTGCCCATCTAAGGTTACTTTCCATGACTTTAAAGCATCTGCCTTGGATAAGTGAAGGATCTTCGCCGCTTTGTCATTTTCCCATACATACTCCGGCTGTGCATCTCCATAGAATACATATGTGGTCTCGCCATTATTGCGGATTGCATATGCAGGAGTTGCAGTTGCACATTTAAGGAGTGCATCGCCCAACTTCATATTATAAGGATAGAATCCAAATGCTCCGGATTCAATGGTCGTGGTAGGGAAGGTAACCTCGCCCTTAGGTGCTTTTGACACGAGTGTCACATCCTTATGGGTGTCCATTACACGTCTTCTCTGATAGTTATTGAAGAAGATATATCCATGATCCTCATTATGTCTGTCAGAAAGGCGTAAGGTGTGCATATCCTCCGGTTTTACACTGTCCGGATAAATCTCCTCACGAAGAGTTACAAAATCCTCACCCCACTCTGTTAAGAAGCTTGCAAGAAGCTTTAACTCGCGGTAGCTATTACAAATGCTGCCATACTGGCGAATAGGAGCATTGAAATCATAGTTGATTTCCGGAAGGTCATTTAAGTATCCGGTGGCTTTGCTCTCCTGAAGGGTGGAGAGTTTACCCTTCGGATTGCTTCCGCCATGATACATATAATATCCTAAAAGCGCCACGCCACTACCCAACTTGGTAAGCGACATTGCACCGATATCCTTGCCGTGGCATACCGGTCTTCTATGCTCTGTAGCCTGAAGACCACCACCAAGCTCCGCCGTTAAATAAGGGAAGCTGGCTTCATCAAAAGTAACTGCACCGTCTACATGATGATCACATGCAATCAATGCATCGTTACGTTCCTGGCTGAACACATAGTTGGTATTTGCAGAAAGCTCTTCTGTAGACTGATCCCATGGAGCCTCACAATAGCCACCCATTACAGGAAGACAATTGCCGATTACTGCGCCGCCCCAACCGGTAGCGGTATAAAGAGGAACCTTAAATCCCAGCTCCTGAGCAAGAGCCTGCAGGGTCTTCATGTGTTGCTCACCCTTCTCTCCGGTGTAGCCTCCTACATGACCATACTCATTCTCAATCTGGATGCCGATGATAGGACCTCCGTCCTCATACATCTCACCCTCTACCTGCTGGTAAATCTGCTCCCAGAATCTTCTTACATAAGCAAGATATTTTTCATCATCACTACGAAGGTCAATTTCCTCACCTTTCTTTACAAGCCAGTCCGGAAATCCGCCATTACGCACTTCTCCGTGAATCCATGGTCCCAAACGAAGGAACATATAGATACCTACTTTTCTGCAAAGCTTTACAAATTTACCTAAATCTCTGCATCCGGAGAAATCGAAAACGCCCTCTTCCTCTTCATGATGAATCCAAATGGTGTAGGCGGATACAATATTTAATCCTCCTGCCTTCATCTTGCGAAGGGACTCCTCCCACAAATCATCACGATATCTGGAATAATGCATCTCTCCCATAATCGGGAACCAAGGTTTTCCATCCTTCATCAGATAATGTTTATTGTAATCAAAACTCATTTTCTTCCATACTCCTAAAACATTCTTAACCTGTGGAGAATCGCACAGCGATTACCCCTCGGCTAAAATCTAATACTCCTATGGCGTCGCCATCTGACGCCATAGAAGCTCTTTTTAGCCTTTGACAGCACCGCCGGTAATTCCTTCAACATAGAACTTCTGCATGATTACAAAAAGTACAGAAATCGGAATAGAAACTAATACACCACCTGCACAGAACTGAGTAAAGTAGGTATTAATCAAGCTTCGCTCTAACATATTGTAAAGACCGATAGCAACTGTCCACTGGTCGGAAATACCTGCATTTAAGATAATCTTTGCAAATACGAAGTCCATCCAGGGTGCAAGGAAAGAATTTATTACGGTATATACGATAATCGGTCTACTCATAGGCATAACAACCTTCCAGAATACCTGGAATTCTGTTGCACCATCAATGTACGCAGCCTCACGAAGAGACGCAGGTACGGTATCCAAAAATCCCTTTGCAATCAGATAACCAAGACCTGAAGATGCAGAATATACAAGTACAAGTCCCCAATGATTATTGGTAAGACCAAGTGTCTTTAAGATAAAGTAAACAGCAATCATCGATAAGAAGCCCGGAAACAGGTTTAGAATAACTGCCACATTCATAAGAGGCTTTCTCATTTTAAATCTCATACATGATGTTGCATAGGCAACCATCAATACGAACATACTGGAAATCACACAGCTGAAGCATGCAATGATAAAAGTATTCTTAAACCAGTTTGGGAACTGTGCTACAGTGTCTGCCCCAAACAGCAAATTCTTGTAAGCGTCAATGCCCCACTCAGCGGGGAAGAAGGTTGATGTATTCATACCCGGATAGGTACTAAAGGAAGTCGCTAATAACCAGATAATCGGAATCAACCAGAAAATTGCTAAAAATGCTATTAATAAATTGTGTGTAATCACACCAAGTGTTTTCTTTTTCATTACTGGAAGGTCTCCTCTCTATCGCCCTTGATCATGCGATTAAATGCGATAAGTGTAAACACTGCACAGATAACGAATACTACCATACCGATAGTAGAAGCCATCTTGTAATTGTAGTAATCCTGTGTCAGTCTGAACAACCAAGTTACCAGAAGGTCGGTCTCCTTTCCCTGTGAGTTCGCCATCAACTGGTCTGTTGTTACATATACACCCTCTGTTAATAAGAAAATAACGTTGAAGTTATTAATATTCTTAACAAAGTCAGTAACCAAAGAAGGACCTGTTACGAATAACATATACGGCATAGTGATTTTCCAGAAAATCTGTCTGGGCGTTGCACCATCAATACGTGCACTTTCCAGCTGCTCTTCCGGAATATTCATAAGTACACCGGTTGCAACCAACATCTGATATGGTACACCAATCCAGATATTGATTAATATAATCATTACATGTGCCCATCCCGGAGCTGATAAGAACGGGATGTAGCTACTGCTAATTAAACCCACATCACGCAGCCATCCGGTAAGTCCGATATTTGCACAGATGGTATTAACAATACCACCATCTGCAAAGAAGTTACGAACAAGCATTAAGGATACGAACTGTGGTACTGCAATAGTAACAATAAACAGAGTTCTCCACAGTTTCGGCCATTTTGTCTTCTTATTATTAAGAAGAATAGACATTAAAATACCACCGATATAGGTAGTCAATGTTGAGAAGAACGCCCATACAAGGGTCCATGCAAGGATACGTACAAATGCATATCCAAAGGTAATGGTCATACCACCACCACCAAACAAATTGATATAGTTACCAAGTCCACTCCAGGTAAATAAAGCTGCCGGAGGCATGTGCTTCTGGTCGTAGTTAGTAAATGATACCAAAATCATTACCAGGAGAGGTATGATTGTAAAGATAACAATTCCTGCAACCGGTAAAAATAACAACGTAACATGGAATTTGTGATTAAACAGTTCCTTTATATCTTCCACAAAGCTGTTGATATGCTCACCAGCCTGTGCTTTTTTCTGTAACTCATAAACGGAGATTACATTATGTAAATATGCAACTGCTGCTACAATCCAGATTACAAAACTGATTAAAGAGATTAAAAGGATCAGGAACGAGTGATCATAATCATTGAACTCATTCTTCATGGTCACGATATTAAATACCGATTCCTGCTTAACAGTTCCAAGAGTTCCGAACTTGCTTACATACTGAGGCGCAAATCCAATCGAATAAATAAGCACTACTACTTCAAAGATAGTGGCAATAATTGATTTAACAAATTGTTTTCTTCTGGCATATCCTGCGCCAACCCAAATCAGGGATAACTTAACAAATAAATCACCCTTGACTACGGCTTCGCCGAATCTCTTAAAAAAGCCGCCGATGGCCATGAAGAAAGCACAAATACCGGCTTTAACTTTTTCCATGTGTCCTACTCTCCTTTACATTGCTTTTAAAAAGGCGCCCATCCCCTAGGGCTGGACGCCTCCAATATTTCATTATTTCTTATGTGAAACTGTGCTTTGCACAGCAACCCTTTCGCAATCCGCTTCACTACTTGCTCAAGCGTTTCTTCACTTTTCGTCCGCACTTCGTGAAAGACTGCGCTTCGCACAGCAACCCTTTCGCAATCCGCTTCGCTACTTGCTCAAGCGTTTCTTCACTTTTCGTCCGCACTTCGTGAAAGACTGTGCTTCGCACAGCAACCTTTTCGCAATCCGCTTCGCTACTTGCTCAAGCGTTTCTATCGTCAAGGTCAAAATCTGACATATGAATATGTCAATTTTGACTTTGACTCATTACTTTCACTTATTCTGCTGCGCTAACACCAGCTACCATGGTATCAAGTGCTGCCTGGATACCAGCTTCATCATCAACTGAAAGCTCGCCCTGTGCAATCATCTGACCGAAGGTAGAGGTAGGATCCCAATACTTACCACCTACAACCTGAACAACACCGTATGCAGACTGCTCAGATAATGCTGCGATTGCAGTGTTAGCTGCTACTGCATCAGAAGCTGCTACGTTAACGTTTGAAGGTCCGATTTCACGGGTATCGAAACGAATCTGCTGATTCTGCTCGTTGGTAATCCAATCAGCAAGTAATGCTGCCCAACCTGCATTCTGAGAGAATGCGTTAACACCAACAAGCTTGAAGCCTGCTACAGAACCCTGCTGAACCTGAGTACCAGCGATGTCAAAGGTAGGAAGCTTGGTTGCTGCATAACCTTCACCAAAAGCGGTCTGAGCTGCGGAAGCATCCCAAGTACCGGAAACAACTGCACATAAAGAACCAGAAGCAATCTGGTTAGAGATATCACCATCAGCGATTGCCATGAATGCTGGATGAGAAGCAATCTTAATCATACCCTGGGTAACCTGAACACCGGTGTAATCAGCAGTTCCGTTGAAGTCAATTGCAGTAGTTCCATCTGCATTTAAACCGGTAGTAAAGCCTGCTCCGTAGAAGAAGCCTGCGTTGTACCAACCAGAAGCGATGGTCATACCAGCTTTCTTTCCACCTGCTTCAGCAGCTGCAAGTAAGGTATCCCAAGACTTAGCATCTTCTGCAGATACAACAGTTGAATCATAATATAAGAAGTAACCGTTATCAGCGGTCATAGGATATGCGTATAATGTACCATCTACAGATGCTGCATCTACAGAACCGGAAGCGTTAGCAGCCTTAACATCTGCAACAGACTTTCCAGCGTATGCCTGAAGAGCACCATCCATGCTATCGATGCTTAAAAGAGCACCGGCATTTACTAAATCATTAATCTGGTCAGAAGCGAATGCGTAAACATCAGCTGCAGCTTCGATATCGGTTAATACGGTATCTTTAGCGGTTGACTCAGACTCAACACCGAGTTCTACGGTGATGTTAGCAACATCTGCATACTCAGCAACGAAGGTATCAATCATTCCCTGTAACATTGCCTGATCTTCTTCAGCACCCCACATTCTTAATGCAACGTCCTGCTTCTCAGCCGGAGCCTCTGCTGGAGCTTCTGCGCTTGACTCTGCAGGAGCTGCTTCGCTGCTTGACTCTGCAGGAGCTGCTGCACTTGACTCTGCAGGAGTATTACTACCGCCGCAAGCGGTCATAGATACGAGTGTGGTTACTGCTAATAAAGTAGCTAATAACTTTCTTTTCATAGTTTTTTCCTCCTTGATAGGTACGATATGTACCATTTTAAAACTTGTTTATTTATAGAAACCTATGCTTGCGCATGTGCGCAATCGGTTGTCTTGCAACTATAATATCAATCCCTTTTGACATTGTCAATGTAGGTTTTTCACGATACCAAAGTACCATTTTTGTACATTTTAACTAAAACGTTTTCTTATAAAAATTTTCGGAAAACATTTTCTTTTGCGCAATCGCTTCCACATTTTCCCTTATTTTGTGGACTCTTTCAGGCGAACCTCATAATCTAGTAGCATTCTGGATGGCACCGCACCGCCATCAATCATATTGAGCAGCATCTTGCAGGCATTTCTACCCAAATCCTCTACATCAAATTTTAAAGAAGTAATTCCCACGGGATAATTGTCCAAAAGTCTGCTGTAATGACAGGACGCTACATGCATCTTCCCCGGAATCTTGATTTTCTTCTCAGCCAGCTTATGAAGTACTACGTCGCAGATGACGTCATCCTGACACAAAATACAGTCTACGGTATCTCTGGAAAGAATGGTCTCCACCGCCAATTCAATCTGCTTACGTGTATCCAGATTGCGGTAAATCAGGTTCTGATCCACCTCGCCCTTCGCAGCCTTAATAGCAGCTACATATCCTTCGTATCGGATACGATTAACCATCTGCTCCATAGTTGCACCCAGATATGCGATTCTGGAATTGCCCTTAGCCAGAAGAATACTTGTCAGTTCCCTACATGCCTCTTTATGGTCATGGTCAATCTGAATCCCCTGACCTTCCTCCAGCTGCCCAATGGTCACGAATGGAATTCCCTTCTCCGCAAGAAGCTTGGAGTATACATCCTTACGATAGGTACGGGACAAGATCACACCATCTACCTTCTTATTCATAATAAGTCTTTCCAGACTTGTAGTATCCGTTCCGTTGCCGTTGATAACAATCATATCGTAATTATTCAGCTGCGCCATCTCCCCCACTGCATACATGCAGGTTTGAAAAAAAGGCATCTCCGCCAACGTCTTTATCTCCGGAAGCACTAAAGCAATATTATAAGTTTTTGACTGTGCAAGACTCTGTGCTGCAGCACTTGGATGATAATCATTCTCCTGAATAAAAGACAGGATTTTCTCTCTGGTACTGCTTCCAATACGTCCCTTACCGGAAATGGCACGGGATACGGTACTCGGTGATACGCCCAATTCTCTTGCCACGTCATGTATGGTCATATTACGTTTAGTCATATGCTCCATCATGCATCCCCCTTTGTGCGCACATTTTACATTTGCGCAACCGCTTGTCTAAATACTAGCATAGGAGTAATTAAAGTGACAATAGCGATAACTAACAATTCTTTTTTTGAAAATTTGTTTATTAATAACAAAAAAACGTTTAAGTACTTCACATATTTTGAAATACTTAAACGCCCTCTCATTTCTTCATTTTCTTTTTCTTCATCTGGCGAAGCCGGTTTGCATGCTCCCGCTTCTCCATTAGGTCATCCACCTGTTCTTTTTCCACAAATTTCGTAGTTTTTATAATATAAACTCTTCCCTCATCCGTCTTCCGCACACGGATTTTCCCTTTCAGATATCCGTGCTTGTCGCAATAAGCCACACAGTAGTAATTACGCCCGTTCGGAGTAAACCACTTCATTTTCTTACGAAGATTTCTGTGACACAGATAACATTTGCTGGATGCCACTTCTTTATCCAGAAAGGCTTCCGACTTACTGCCAAATTCTCTGGAAATATACTTAAAATAGGTATCGAACTGTACCTTCACCTCGTCCTCTCTACGCTTTGGAGGACAGAAAGTATCATAAGACACCATTCTAAACACATCCTTGTCTTTCAAGGTCTCCATTACCTTGGCAGTGTAATAAGCGTCGCTGAAGGCTCTGTGGAAAGGGATATCCTTCTCCAGCTTCAAGGCATCCACTGCATTCTCCAAGGATTTCCTGCTCTTACCATCCTCGTAGGCAAGACTGTACAGCTTCTGAATGTCCAAATACTTAATAGGACCGTCAGCCAAAGGCTTAAGCTTGTGGAATCGGATGTTTTTCTGCAGTTCCGTCAAATCCTGCGTTCCCCAGATACAGAACATGTACTCTTCCTTCCCACACCACCTCAGAAAATTCTTCAAAACCTTCGCAAAAGGCTCTCCACGCATCAACTCTTCCATCTTCATATGAATGATTTTGCTGGTAATATGATGAAGTTCATGATATACCACCGGCTTCACCAGCTCCGAGAATTCGCTAATCATGGTCAAGTCACTATTCAGTTTTATCGCACCAATCTCGATGATTTCAAAAGGTAGCTTGTCCGCATACGGCTCCAGACCGGTATTAGACTGATTCCACTCTAAATCCAAAACAATATAATTCATGATAACTTCTTTCTGTGAATTTGCTTACCATAATGATTATAACATGAAAGCAAACTCTTGCAATCATTTTACCATGTTTATTTCTTCCTAAATTTGCTATACTGTAACTATTCAGAGCCAAGCGACTTTACAAAAAATAGACCATGCAAGTTTACTTGCAATGGACTATTTTTGCAAAGTCATTTGGCGAGAAGCGCTCATTCGCAAAAGTAAAGCATCGAAGATGCGTTTTTGCGAATGGCGGGCTCTGAATAGTTACAGATACTCTTAATAACAATATACCAAGGAGGACTCCAATGAAAATATCAAACATTACTAAACGCATCAGTTTCAACTCACCTGCCATTTTGGGCTTCACCATCCTATGTCTGATTACTCTTATTCTGGACTGGATTACCAAAGGAACTACTAATCATTTGTTTTTCAGTGTTTATCGTTCCTCGCTACTGGACCCACTGACCTACATCAGATTTATTGGGCATGCCTTGGGTCATGCTAATTTTTCCCACTTCATCGGAAACTTTATGATGATTTTGGTAGTGGGACCACTCCTTGAAGAAAAATACGGAACTGTGGACATCATTTGCATCATTATCACCACAGCACTGATTACAGGCCTTGCCAACTTCATTCTTTTCCCTAATGTGGCAGTGCTTGGTGCCAGTGGTGTAGTCTTTGCATTGATTTTATTATCTTCCTTCACCAGTTTTAAGGAAGGAACCATCCCCCTCACCTTTATTTTGGTGGCAATTTTATACATCGGCGATAATATATATTCAGCCATTTTCATCAAAGATAATGTTTCCAATTTCTCCCACGTCTTGGGCGGAATCGTAGGTGCTTATCTGGGCTATAACATTAAGCCAAAGAATCGATAAGAGTTGCTGATACATCAAAAAGCTTCGCATCACTGCGAAGCTTTTTTTACGAAAACCGATTCTTAATCTCCTCATAATGCTGGGAAGTCATAAGTGCCGTCTCTTTTGTGTCCTTCAATTTCACTGTATAAGTCCAACGTCCGTAAGCCTCCATCTTGGTAATCCGGGACACATTCACGATATAGGACTTATGACAACGGAGAAACTGCTCCTTATCCAGCTTTTCCTCTAAATCAGATAAAGAAAGGGATGTCTTATACTCTTCCGCCCTAGTCACAATCCTAGTGCTGCCATCTGCACGCTCAATGAAAATAATATCTTCCACAGATACCAGGCAGCTTTGCTCTTTTCCTTTAATCAACAGCTTGCCCTGATACTTCTCCGATTTTGAAATCGTCTCGGTCACCTGCACAGACTCCCGCTGAGCACGGATACGGTCCAAGGTACACACTACACGTTCCATATCAAAGGGCTTCACCAGATAGTCAAAGGCATAGATTTCAAAGGCATCTGCCATATATTCGCTGTGGGCTGTGGCAAAGATGATTTTTACCTTCGGTGACAACTGCGTCATAATCTTAGCACATTCCAACCCATCGTCGCCACCTAAATCAATATCCATAAACACCACATCCGGCGCATACTTACGGAAATTCACCAGCGCAGTGGCAAAGTTCTGACACTTTGCCACCACCTGATAATCCTCCTGCTTTTCAATGATCTTCTCCAGAATCATGCAAATATGTGGTTCGTCATCCACCAGCATTACCTTAATCATTATTTATCTCCGCCATTTGTTGTCTTTTCTACAAAAGCCACTGCACCATTGCCGATACCTTTCTTCATCTCCGTATCTGCAAGCATATTCTGCAATTTGTAATAGTCTGCCACTCCGATATTGCCTTCCCTCAGTGCCTGTGCCATAGCCTTAGGAAGCTCTGCTTCCGCCTGCACAACTGCCGCACGCATCTCCTGCTCTAACGCGACTGCCATAGCTCTTCTCTCTTCCGCTCTTGCCTGTGCAATCTTGTTATCTGCCTCTGCCTGCAAGCTCTGGAGCTGTGCACCAATATTTCTTCCGATATCCACGTCCGCGATATCAATGGAGATAATCTCATAAGCAGTACCAACATCCAGACCCTTATCCAGCACCAGCTTTGAAATCATATCCGGATTCTCCAATACCTCAGCATGTGCTTCAGAGGAACCTACCGTTGTTACAATACCTTCCCCAATTCGGGCAAGCACAGTTGCCTCGCCCGCACCACCGATTAATCTCTCCAAATTGGTTCGCACGGTAACTCTTGCTTTCACCAAAAGCTCAATACCATCCTTAGCTACTGCAGAAATCTGTGCTGTTTCAATAACCTTAGGTGTAACGCTCATGGTCACTGCTTCAAACACATCTCTACCTGCCAAATCAATGGCAGATGCCTTCTCAAAGGACAAGTCCATCCCCGCACGCTCCGCAGCTATCAGAGCGTTCACTACACTGTCCACATTACCACCCGCAAGATAGTGCGCCTCCAACTGATTTACCGTCACCTTCAGCCCTGCCTTGGTCGCCTTAATCAGCGGAAATACGATTTTGGCCGGGGCAACTCTACGGAGCTTCATACCAATCAGGTTGAAAATTCCTACCTTCACATTGGCTGCTACAGCAGAAATCCAAAGCCCCACCGGCACAAACGCAAAGAACGCAACAATAAAAAGCACGATAATACATAAAATAATGATTTTGGCTAACATAAATTTCCCTCCTCTATAATTTACGAACCATTAATTTCTTCTGTACAATTTTATCAATAATAATTCTATCACCCTTGGTGATATACCCATTTTCCGAGTATACATCCAGCACAATTCCATCAAAGTCGCCCTTCCCCATAGGACGCATATCCGTTACTGCCACCCCCTTCTTCTGAAGGAGATAATCCATATCGGAGCTTTCCAGCTTTTCCCCACCGGATATCTCTTCGTCCAGAATAATAGGCGAACCGAATTTCCGTTTCTGAAGCAATGTAAACAGCACAGTTACCAGAATCGCCAATATCACAATCACAAGAATGGTAATCAGAATTCCCTGTTCCACAGTCTTGCTTACCATGAAGATTCCTGCTACCAACGATACAATTCCGGCAATCCCCGGTACTCCGAAGCCCGGCATCACCACCTCTACGCAAATCAGCACAAAGCCCAATACTAACAGTCCAATTCCTATCATCACAATCGGTTCCATTTTCTCACTCCCTCTCCTGTACTATATTTTTGGAAAACTTACTATAAAAATGGTTTTACTTTCTTCCGAAGTAAGCTCCAGTTTTCCTGCATTCTCTTTCACAACATTCGAGACAATATATAGCCCCATTCCATGTCCGGCTTCCTTTTTACTGGTAATGCCCGGTTTAAAAATATCCTTGCGAAGAGTCACCGGTATCTCGGGACCGTTATTGGCTACAGAAAAAGTAATCTGCTCCCTATCCTCCATAATATCCAACCAGATTTTCTTCTCTCCCGGATTTTCCTCCACCGCAGCGATGGCATTGTCAATCAGATTGGAAAGAACCTTACATATCTGCCATGCCTCCACAGGCAGTGCCTTAAGATCCGATTTCACCTCCAGATAAAAGTCAATTCCCTTCTCCTCTGCCGCATTCCACTTAGCCATTAGGAGCGCATTTACCGCAGGGGTACTGGTACGAATGGCTTTACCGGTCTTCATAATATCTGCATACACCGGTTTTAAATATTTCTTCAGCTCCTCATACTCTTCTAACTCCAGCAGCCCGATGACCACCTGCAGATGATTCAGATAATCATGCCTCTGACTTCGAAGTTTCCTATTCAAATCCTGTAATTGCAGATAACTCTAACTCAGTTCCTCGTACCTTTGACGCTGCTTCTCGTATAGATAAAATACACCGCCCAGACACACTGCCAAAATCAGCACTACCACCAGACAAAAATATATATTGATATGCATATCCATCGAAAACCTTTCATTGCAACAATTTTGTTTTCTGTAATTATAATCTATCACAAAAGAGAAAATAGTTAACACATCTTTTGCGAAATATACATTTTTACCTTTGAAATGTCAAAAAAGAAAAGACGTGCCGAAATCGCACGCCCTTTCTCTCTATGAGTTATTCCGTATATGTCTTCCACTCTTTTCCATCCCAGTAAACATAGCAAGTCTGCTCTACTTTTCTCTCCCAAGGCATACCCACAACCTTAAGTGTTACCTTCTCCAGTTCCTCATGATAATAGATACCGGCTTCATTATCACTAATCACATGATAAAAGGGCATTTCCAGATACGTCTCCTGATATTCCTCATAGTTCTCCGCATCCGTTCCATCATCCAAAATAACCGCATCCATAACAATTTCTGCCTGAGTACCTTCCTCATTGACCTCCACATGGAAGATATAGAAATCCGTACTTTCATCGGTACTCTGCAGAAAAGGATCACTTAGCATCAGAATAATCGTCTGGTAATCATCCGACTGCATAGGCAGATGATAGATATGACTCATATCATTCATAATGGGATAATTGCTGGGAAACTTGTACTCTGCAATCAAACCATTCTCCAGATAAACCGTCAGTACATTGCAGGCATACTGTCCATATACCACCCGATGAAGTGTCAGCCAATCCCCGGAATCACTATTTTTCGTCAGCTGAAGTCCATCCACTTCTTCCATTATCTGGCTATGCAACCACAGGGAATTTCTGGCAGTTATATCACTAGCCCAGTCAAGCTGAAGCTCCACACGCTCCTTATCAATCACATACTCCCCATTTTCATACATATAGGTTAGAATCGCCTTTCCACGATACAAGGTCTGTCCCTGATAGAGTCCTACCTCACAGATTAAAGTACCATCCTTTATCTCATAATGAATATCGTCATAGAGATTATTTCCATATTCCAGTGCATAGAATGTCTGCATAGCCCCTTCTTTCCGATAAGCTGACACCGTGGAATCGTACTGCCCCAAGGTTACATGGGTGGTATTCGCAATTTTATCCACCTGTTGCTCCATATGTTCGTTCAAAAAAGCTATGGGAGACTCAAATTTCTTATCACCCACCAGCTCCTTATCCGGAGCAAGTCTGTCCGGTAAAGGATTCTCCTGGGAAATCTGCACACTTGCAATCTCTCTCTGTTCGGAAGTCTCAAGCTCTACATCCTTTTGTCCAAGCTTAAAGCCAACCAGACTTCCGGCTCCCACACTGATAATAACTAAAATAAGGAAGGTCAATATGCCGTGTCTCTTTCTCTTTGTATCCATAATATTCTGCAAACGCTTCTTCATATCCTTTGCCCCTCCATGAAAGTTACTGGTAAGCAGCCTTATGCTCATCCCCTTACCGGCTGCCGTATCCAGAATTAAGTATGCATAATTGCAACGCGTAGCCTTCCCGGCTTCCTCCATCACCATACTGTCACAGGAGCACTCCAAATCCCTCTCCGCTTCTCTGTACATAAGGTACACAAAAGGATTGAACCAGTGCACACCGTTTACCAATAGCAGAAGTGCCTTATACCACAGGTCCCTTCTCCGATAGTGGGTTAGCTCATGCCGTAATATCAGTTGTAGTTCTTCACTCTTATAGCTCCGCTCCGGCAAAAACAATGCTGGCTTCCAAAGTCCCATCACCATAGGACCCGCAATCTGAGGGTTCACTAGCACTTCCAAATGTCTTGGCAGCTCATCGCCCACCAACGCATCCTGTATCTGTTCCAACAATATTTTATCTGCAGAAAAGCTCCACCTTCTTAGCTTCCTGCCAGTCAGAAGGTTCACTAGCATGTGATAGCTCAGATAAAGTATCATCCCAATAAACCAGATGCCAGCTGCTATTGACGGAAGATCTGCCACGTTCAGAGTCCTACTATCCTTAGGAGCGGACAAATCCTGCTTACAGGCCTCATAGATAATTTCCACTTCCGGTAAAATAGCTGTATTCTCCGTAGCCATCGGTGCCTCGGAATCCCACACCTGCTCCGGCACCTTTTCTATGAAGTTCTCCTCAAGAATGAGCTCTTCCCTTACCGGAAGGGTGATTTCTACAGGTTGCACTGAAAAGTTCGGTGTCCAAGGTACTAAAAGCCTCACTGCCAATACCAGCCAGATGTAATATTTCCACCTTGCCACATATCTTTTTTGAAATCTATTCCCCAAAAGCATCAGCAGTAAAATCACAGGAATCATGGACACAGAAACTTGCAGTATCTGTAAGAACAAATTCTCTCCCATATCCTACTCCCCTTCCTGCTCTACTTCCTCAATCCACTGCTTCAAGGACGCCAAGTCCTCCTTACTGATCGCATCCCCATCATAAAGATTCGCCACCAGCTTCTGTACGGAATTAGAGAATATCCTTTCCAGGAAAAACTTACTCTCTACCATCTGATACTCTTCCTTAGCAATAATAGCACTATAATAATTGGTACGGGTACTTCGGTCACAAACCACGAACCCCTTCCCCGCAAGTCTCTCCAGTGCGGTCATCAGACTGGACAGCTTCCAGCTCTTGCTTATATTAAGTCCCTCAAGGATCTCTCCTGATGTCATGGGCTCCGACTTCTCCCAAAGAATCTTCATAATTTCTATTTCTGTATCGCCTAATTTTTTCATTCTGCCCCTCCTCGTATTACAACTTGCTTTGCATCTCTTCTCACTTTTGATATCATTATACAACATGATAACATTATCGTCAATGAGTGTCGCATACAAAATCTTGCTCTAGCGAGACATTTTTTCCACAGAGACCCCTGCCGGGGGCGAAAAAGATTATTTTTTACTGATTTTTGAGCCGAAAATGCTCTGGGAATAGAGAAATCCTGTATAGACCCTGTTTTTAAAGAAAAGTAGGGTCTATACAGGATTTTAAAGATACTGGAGCAAAATCCGGTGATTCAGCACCTAAATCGGAAGTATTTTACCATGACGTAGGGTCTAGGCAAAGTTTTTAGAATTTCAGAGCCATTCAAGATAGAAGCTCCCTTATCAATAGATTGCCTGCATAACATAAGAATGCTTTACTCGATGTCTCTGCATCTATAAATTCTCTACCCAAGTATGCGCAAGTTCAATCCAAGTCTCGCACTCAGGCTGATTTTCTTTGCGGGACTGACTTAAGGTCAGCTTATTTGCAAGAGAGAGGCCATGACCGCCCCTCGGATAAATGTGCAATTCGCAAGGAACCCCTGCCTTACGCATTGCCATTGCCATAAAAAGGGAATTCTCCACCGGCACCGCGCCATCCTCAAAGGTGTGCCAAATAAATGCCTTGGGCGTATCTTCGGTAACCTGGTTTTCCAATGACATCTTAGCACCCAGCTCTGCTTCTCTTTCTCCAAGAAGGCATTCAAAGGAACCTCTATGGGCAAATTCACCGGAAGTGATTACGGGATAGCAGAGAATCATTCCATTAGGTCTTAAAATCTCAGAATCAGTAAGGCCAAGCTCTTTTGCAATAAACCCTTCTTTCCAAAAGCATCCGTAGCTAGCTGCCAGATGACCGCCTGCTGAACAGCCCTGTACCAGAATCTTATCTGCATCTACATGCCATGTCTCTGCATTCTCACGAATCAGCTTCACCGCACTTGCCAGCTCTAAAAGTGCTGTAGGGTACTTCGCCGGAGCCACGGAGTAACGCAGAATCGCTACGTGATAGCCCATCGCCAGAAATTTGAAGGCAATCGGCTCTGCCTCTCTGTCAGAGGTGTGACCGTAGCCACCACCGGGACAAAGCACGATTAACGGACGCTCCTCCACGGCAATCTGGTCGGAATATTCCTGAATGTAAGTCACCAGACGTGCATAGTCCTGAGAACCCTGCACGGATAATTTGATTGTTTCGTGTAACATATGTAATCCTCCTAAATGTTTTTTCTACTCTTTTCAATCAACTTCTTATATATGTTCTCTATCATCCACGACTCAACGGAAACCTTTAATGCATCTTCAAAAGTCCACCACTGTACCGCTGAATTTTCATCTTCCTGTACAATCAATTCTTCACATTCCTCTGCTTCTGCCAGATAAGTAAGATTAAAGTGCAAATGACTTGGAACCCAAATCCCTTTTCTTATGTGCCCATTGACGGTTAATGTTTCCAAACTGAAGATGTCTTTGCTAACTAACTTAGCATACTTAACCCCAGTTTCTTCTTGTAGCTCTTTCAATGCTACTGCACACAAGTCTTCCATTCCATCTGCGTGCCCGCCTACCCAAGACCACGAATTATAGAGGTTGTGATGTACCATCAGGGTTTTGGTACGCTCTTTATTAACCGTCCACATGGAAGCGGTAAAATGTGCAATTTCATTTTTTCGCTCCAAGTAATCATCATAAAGCTCCATAAATTGCAGCATTTGCTCTTTGTCATGTTCTTCTTGCAGATTACTTGGTTTATATTTTTTGATGTTATCGAATAAGCTCGCCATATATCCTCTATCATTCTCCCAAATTGGAACTTGTCACTTTCTATGACGATATAAACATTCCATATTCCTTTGGTACATTTAAAATTCCATTCGTTGTATTCATCATCAAAATATCTTTTATTACTTGCTTCGGCACACTATTCAATGATGTCATAGTTGAAAGAGAATAAATATATTCCACCATATCATCTATATTGGTAACTGCCAACGAATCAATATATTCTAATTTTTCAACTCTGGAAAAAGTTTTATTTAATATCTCGTATCCATTTTGCAATGTAAAATTCTTATTTATGTTATCCTCAACGTCATATACAGAAAGTATTTTTGAAAGGTATTCTATAATTCCGTGTTCTCCATAAGTCGCACAATAAAAATGACCGCTTCTCTTTAATACTCGTCGCACCTCTGCCAAACCTCTATCTATATCGGGCACATGATATAGCATCATATTTGCAATAACTACATCAAAAGTCTCATCTTCATAAGGAATTTCTTGAATATCAATAACTTTATACTCAACATTATCGTATTCGCCTATATTACTTTTTGTTGTTGCTACCATTCCTTCTGAAAAATCTGAAAGTGTCAATTTGGAACACAAACTTATCAAACTTTCTCTATTTTTCCACATATCTCCAGTTCCACAACCCAGCTCTAAAACTTTGATGCCCTTATCAATTCTATAATTTGAAACAATCCAATTCCCAAACCCCATCTTATTTGTCGAAATTTATCATGAATTGAAATTCTTGTATTTAAGTTATTTGCATTAGCATACTGTTGCTTTACAACGGACATATCATTTATATTACTCATACTTCACGTATAATCCAATTATCCTCTAATGAGGAGTTGGATTATTCTCCCTTCTCCCAATTCTTGGGAAATTTTGAATACTCCATTATAATAATTAAGCACTGTGGATTTGTTTCTATACTATTACAGCTTTGACTGTTCGGA
>JAFUKH010000002.1 GCA_017467845.1 Lachnospiraceae bacterium
GAACGTAATTCGCCACTTTGTGAAATTTAAGCAGTTTCGAACAGTTTACAAATACAGAGACATAATTCCAAAAGAAAGCCGGCATTTTTGTTTACGTAAGGAATCCGCCCTATGCAGGACCGATACGCAGAGTGTCTAACGCGTGGAAATAACACAACTCGAACACAAAAGGCAGCTTTGGAAATTACTACGCATTTTTTCTAAGCCTGCAAACGTAGGGAAGGTATTCCCCGCACAACATTCCTCGCAATCAACTCCTGTATTATGCAACAGCCTCTTGATTTGCCCTATTCTTTCATTTCCCGTTTTTTCTGATACATAGTATGGTCAGCTCTGGCGAAGACGTTCTCGTAAAGGAAATCTTCGTCTCTGTTATATTCGGCTATGCCCAGAGCAATGGATATCGGTAATTCCTGATTTTTTATGGAGACGGTAATCTCGGACATTCTCTCATAAAAGGAATTGTAAAGCTCTGCCCGATTTTGGTAATCTTCGTTTTCCAAAATGGCAACAAACTCATCACCGCCAATGCGGAAAACAGGACTATGCTTAAAGATATTGCAGATATACTTGGCAGAATTAATAATTAATAGGTTGCCGGCGGCGTGGCCATAAGTATCATTGGTGGATTTCAAGCCATTGGCATCGAATAAGGCAATGGCAAATTGGATATTCCCAAAGGTCATTTTGGCCTTGAGGGTAGATACATACTCCTGATAAGCCATATTGTTGCGGATGCCTGTAAGACTGTCCTTGTAGGCGAGACCATTGATGTAGCCAACATATTCTTTAAGGGATGCAGCGGTTTTCTGGAAACTTTTGGCCAGAGTACCGATTTCGTCGGTGGACTGACAATTAATTTCCACATCGAAGTCACCATCTGCAATCTTAACGGCAGCTAAAGTCAGCTCTTTCAAAGGACGGACAATATGTTGAATCATCAGTATGGTGATACAGCTTGCTGCCAACAGAAAGAAAATAGTGGAAAAGCCAAGGAAGCGGATGAACAAATCTCCTTCCTTATTTACATTTTCACGGTGTGCATGAGTAACCAGTGTACAGCCATTTGTCAACCTAATCTCTGTCTCAAAGGAACTTGCTTCTTTTTCCGGACGAGGTTCCCCCTGTGATAGGCTTGGGTGATAGAGAATATTATTATTTTCATCTACCAGATATGCGAAGCCATCTTCAAAGAAGGAGATGTTTGAAATAGTAGCGGATATGTCGGAAAAGTCGATATCCATACCAACGACACCAAGAAGGGTGTCTTCCGCATAAAGTGGAACCACATAGGAAATCATATACAGGTCATTATTCTGATTGTGGTAGGGTGCCAGCCAAGTGGGTTTCCTATTTTCTACCGGAATATGATACCAACCCACATGCTCCACATCATCCTTAGCATAAGCTGCGATATCCGTGGGGGGATATTTTAAAAGAGAATCGTTTCGCTTGATTCTGGAGTAGAAAAATCCATCGTAAGAAAGGGGAAGTTCGTAGTTCCACCTCATATAAAAGGAAACCACTTCCTTCGTGTTGGTGGCAATTTCCCAGAATTTATTCTCCATGGATTTCTCGAAGTTTTGTTGATAGCTTGCATCTTTGACAAACCGGTTCATGGACGTTAGCTCTTTTAGAGTCATATTTGCCATGATATCTACAGACTGTTTTACTTCGTTCAGAAGATTGTTTAGAATCATTCCATGCTCCTGACAGGTCAGCTCTAAGACCTGCATTGCAGATTTCTCTACAACACGGTTAATCATCAGACTGCCGGTGCCACCCAGCACCAGACAGATAAATAATATTTCAATAATAACAGTTATAGTAAATTTCTTTTGCAGTGAATTCATGAGGTTGCTCCTTTAACCGACCTACAGTAAGCTACAAATTTATCACCGGGAACCGGTCTGGAGAAGTAGTAGCCCTGGCAGTAATCTACGCCGAGGGAGACCACTTTATCAAGCTGTTCTTTTGTTTCTACACCCTCAATCAGCACCTTGAAATTCATATCTTTGAGCATACGTACCGTACAGGATAGGATGGTCTGTGCATTTTCATTGGTGTCGGAATTCCAGAGTATACTTTTGTCCAGCTTGATAATGTCAAAATCCATATCAAACATGTAACTGAAGTTGGAGTACCCCGTACCATAATCGTCCATGGAGAAGGTAAAGCCCTGCTCCTTTAAACGTCTCATAGTATCTAAGAAAACATCGGGACTGTGTACTGCAACTGACTCGGTGATTTCTAAGTTAAAGCGGAATGGGGGCAGATTGTATTCTTTTAAAATGCTATGGAAGGTTTCCGGTAAGCCGGTATACATACACTGTACTGTAGAAAGATTCACTTCGATGTACTCAATACCGTATTGTGCTAAATCGTTTTTTCTATAGAATTCGCAAGACTGACGGAATACCACCTCTCCGACCTTTACAATAAGTCCTTCGTTTTCTGCGATTGGTATAAATTCATCCGGCGGAATCTCGCCAAGTTCTTCGTCAAACAAACGAACCAGAGCCTCTGCAGAATTGATTCTACCCAGCTCTTTGTTCCAGATAGGCTGGTAATATACCTGGAAGGAGTGATTGTCCAATGCTTTCTGGATGGCTTGTGCTACTTCATTGCTGCGCTGAAGAGCCTTCAGCTCCTTGCCACGCATGATTACTTCATCTCCCAGTGCTCTGTTGCTGTCTACCACAGCCAGCAAAGCGTCCAGAGATTTAGCGGTTTCCGGGATATCAATAATGGAAATATGAACTCTTAAATCCAGCTCGAATTCATTGTATTGCCAAGGGGATTCGAACTTGGTCTTTATTTCTTCTGCAATATGGGCAATTTCCTCATGGGAAATGCAGTACAGGGATAAACAGAAGTTGTCCTTTTCACAGTCATAAACTACACCATTTCTGGTAAAGGAACGCATCCACTGTGCAATATTAAAACGCACTTCATTCATTGCAAGGATACCCAGAACACTTTGATAATTATTTATATTGGTCAGCTTTACAGAGATAACACTGTAGTCTACCTTGGACTTGATATAGATATCATTGTCTTCCAGGAAGGCGCGCCTGTTATATACCTTGGAAATAGCGTTATAAATATCAGCCTCGTTCTCTAAGGTGAAAAGTACACCAAGGAAGGACAGGGACTGGATAAACAGCTCAATCAAAGCGGTAGGGAACATCATCTGGATGACCACGGAACAGATGCTGCTGATAGCGAAGAAAACAATGGCAATCAAACTATCCTTGGGAATGGATCTTCCTTTGGTGATGATATAATACACGGACATGCAGATGTAAAAGAATGCGCTGGTATAGAGGTAAATCATCATGTAACTGTGGGTGTATAAGCCATTGGCATCATAATAGAATACCCAACGGAAGATGGGATTCAGTAAAAGCATAGTTAAGGTAATCAGGTACGGAATAGAAAGAAGGGCAAAGAAACGCCGGTTTTTCCTTATGTAAACACCGGTAGCAGTCAGGATATATAAGCAGATAAGCAGAGCCTGCATATTGTGTGTGCACAAATACAGGAAGTTGAGGATATCTCTGCACAGGACAGAAAAGTTCTGGGGATAGGAAATCGCGATGGAGCTTGTGATATCAAAAATACAGGAAATTAATCCGTTCAGTGCAACGATAAAAAACATCATATGCTGAGGCTTCTTAATTCCTTTTCGGGACAGTGTGAAGTATATCAGTATTAGCAGCACAAGGGTTGCTGCGATATCGTAATGTATGTTATAAAGCATCTTTTCCCCCTAAATAGTACGAATTTACTATGAGTATACACTAATTTTTATAGGAAGAGAACAAAAATACATGAAAAATCCTTTTTCTATGCAGAAAAATGGCTTATAATCCCCAATATGACATTTCATGAATTTTTAAACAAATATAAAATTAGATTAAGCAGGCAGCAGCTTGAGGCTGCGCAGGCCATAGAGGGGCCGGTGCTTCTTTTAGCAGTACCGGGAAGCGGCAAAACTACCGTGCTGGTAACAAGGCTGGGATATATGATATACGGATTGGGAATTGATCCGGAACATATTCTGACAGTGACTTACACCGTGGCGGCTACCAGAGATATGGCAGCTCGATATGTGAGTATTTTTGGCGAGGAGTATGCAGGAAGGCTGGAGTTTCGCACTATTAACGGTATCTGTGCCCGCATCATTCAGTATTGCGGAAAACTTCTGGGCAAGACCACCTATGAGCTGGTGACGGAGGAAAAACTTTTGTCGGAGTTGCTCATCGGCATCTACCGGGAGGTGATGAAGGAGTATCCCACGGAAAGTGATATTAAAGCGTTGCGCACCCGTATAACCTATGCAAAAAATATGATGTTGACCCAGGCACAATTACGTGATCTGGACGAGGAGGATATTCCATACTCTGAAATCTATATGCGCTACTGCTCAGAACTGAAGGCAAGGGGCTGGATGGATTATGATGACCAGATGGTGTATGCTTATCGTCTGCTAAAAGCCATTCCGGAAGCTTTGGAATTCTTCCGAAGTAGGTATCAGTATATCTGCGTGGATGAGGCTCAGGATACCTCTAAGATTCAGCATGCGATTATTTCTTTGCTGGTAGGAGAGAGGGGCAACCTTTTCATGGTTGGAGATGAAGATCAAAGTATATACGGCTTTCGTGCAGCATATCCGGAAGCACTAATGAGCTTTGGCAAGGAGCATCCGGGAGCGAAGATATTATTGATGGAGGACAATTTTAGAAGCACCGGACAGATCGTGGCGGCAGCAGGGAAATTCATTAAGAAAAACATCCACAGATATGAGAAAAACATGCGTCCCTCCAGAGAGGAAGGAAGTGCTATTCGAGAGATTCCGGTGAAATCCAGAAAGGGACAGTATAATTACCTTTTGAAGGTGGCGGAGAATTGTACTGAAGAGACAGCGATTCTCTACCGGGACAATGAAAGTGCACTTCCTCTGGTGGACCTTTTAGAGCGAAGAGGAATCCCTTATCGGATTCGGACTGCGGATTATACCTTTTTCTCTAATCGTGTGGTGACAGATATTTTGAATATTATTAAATTTGCCATGAACCCTACGGATACGGAGCTTTTCTCTAAGATTTACTTTAAGATTGGAACCTACCTTAACAAGGCTGCCATGGAGGAGCTGTGTGAGAATAGTGTGGTATACGGTTGTCATGTGCTGGCGGCGGCACCTCTTTGTAAGAAGCTTCACCCCCAGACCGTTAAGAGCTGTAAAGCTATGAAGACACATATGGAGAATCTGCTGACAGAGCGGGCAGATAAAGGAATCTACCGCATTGTGCATTTTATGGGCTATGGTGATTATCTGGAGCGCATGAAGATAAAGGATCGTCAGGTGGATATTCTGGAAGCCTTAGGAGAGAATATCGGTACGGTGGCACAGCTACCGGGTAGGCTTGAGGAATTGCAGCAGCTTTTGCTGGAGAAAGAGAATGATGTAAGATGCCCGCTGATTTTGTCCACCATCCATTCCAGCAAGGGTCTGGAATATGATACGGTGTATCTGATGGATGCTTTCGACGGAATTTTTCCGGAGAGGGTGATTAAGGATATGCGAAATGCGGTACCTGAGGATGTGAAAGCCTACGAGGAGGAGCGGCGTCTTTTTTATGTAGGTGCCACCCGAAGTAAAAATCATCTGAACATATTTACGATGGACAAGCAGTCTTCCTTTGCAGGTGAGCTGTTTGATATGTCTCAGGAGGACTATGAGCGGTTTTGTTGCCGGATTCAGGTAAGACAGAGCATTTCCCATAAAAAATATGGGCAGGGCGTGGTACAATATAAGAACGGGGATATTGTAACTGTACTTTTTGCGGAGGGCGAGAAGAAGCTTTCCATGCGTATGCTGATGGAGAAGAAGCTACTGGTGTAGGGTATGTATTTGAGAGCTAGTGTAGAGGAGGAACCGAAATGGTAGTGATGATATCAGGAATTATACGTAAGGATGATGACAAAAGAGTGTGTGTACTTTTCAGTGATGACAACCGCATGGCGGAAGGAACGGTTCCAGCCTGTAAGATTATCTCCAACACCGGGTTTTCCAAGGAGGAAGTGGAAGGATTGGAGAAATACCTGCGGGAAAGTGAACCGGATATTTGGGAAGAGGCACTGAAGGTAAACCCGCTGAAGGGATTTCTGGGAATGTAAGGAGCTTTTATGTTTGGAAAGAGGAAAGCTACAGTTAAGAAAAGCTATGATAAAGAGGAGCAGCGCCCTGTCATCAAGTGCAGCATCTGCACCGGGGAGCAGGTGGCAGGTTTTATCAATAAAAAGACAGGGAAGTTTCAGGAAGTGATGCTTGTGAAAGATGAGACTGACTTGAAGCTTTTCAAGGATATGTATGGTCTGGAAGATGTGGAGAAGGTGTATTAGGATATGGAGATTACAATTCATTGTACCCACATGGAGAGGGCAGCCTGCCCTGTATGTGGCAGTAAGAATATCGTGGGGCTTGGCAAAGAGCATTGTCATTGTGGACAGTGCGGCCAGAGCATGATTGTAGAAATAGTGGAGAAAATAAGGGATAACGAAGAAGCAGAGCAGTTTATACAGATGAGTCTGTTTTAAGGATTGGATGAAGAAAAATAGTGTTGAGGGGCGTAGGAAGATAGTTTTTCTGTATACGCCCATGAAGATGGTCGTACTGAATATAAAGTCAAAAGAATTAACCATGATTTGGTTGTATAAAAATAAGGAGGGACAAGCATGAAATCAAAAGTTTATTTTTCCAAGGAAATCACCCCGGAGAAGGTGGTGGAGTTATATCAGAAGCTGGGAGTCCGGTTGCCGGGTAAGGTGGCGGTAAAGGTACATTCCGGTGAGGAGGGCAATCAGAACTTTTTAAGACCGCCTTTCTGGAAGCCTATGATTGAGCTGGTAAAGGGAACGGTGGTAGAGTGCAATACCGCTTATCAGGGCTCTCGTGATACTACAGTAAAGCATATGAAGTTAGTTAAGAAGCATGGATGGACAGAGTACTTTGATGTAGATATCATGGACAGTGAAGGTCCGGATATGGTGCTTGAGGTGCCGAAGGGTAAGCGTATCAAGAAGAATCTGGTGGGTAAGAATCTGTCAAATTACGATTCCATGCTGGTGCTTTCTCATTTTAAGGGACATCCCATGGGAGGCTATGGCGGAGCAATCAAGCAGCTTTCCATTGGCGTGGCATCTTCTGCAGGTAAGGCATATATCCATGGTGCAGGGGAACCGGAGAAAATCTGGACGGCAGATCATGATTCCTTCCTGGAATCCATGGCGGATGCGGCGAGCTCTGTGATAGATTATTTTAATGGAAATGTAGCGTATATCAACGTTATGAAAAACATGTCCGTGGATTGTGACTGTTGTGCGGTAGCAGAGGATCCTTGTATTGCGGATATTGGTATCTTGGCATCCTTAGACCCTATTGCCATCGATCAGGCTTGTATCGATTTGGTGTATGCTTCTAAGGATAGGGGTAGAGATCATCTTCTTGCACGTATCGAGTCTCGTAATGGGATCCACACCATTGAAGCGGCAGCGGAAATCGGCTATGGAAGCAGGGAATATGAGTTGATAGAACTATAATTCATTGATGAAAATAATGCCCTGCTTTTGGGCACACCCTTATATTTTGGGAGGAATATGAGACAAGTAGTAAATATCAATCAGAATTGGTTTTTTTGTAAAACAGAGGAGATTCCCACGCTGCTCCCGGAGAGTTGGGAGCTGTTAAATCTTCCCCACACATGGAATGCCGTGGACGGACAGGATGGTGGCGGAGACTACTTCCGAGGACATGGGATATATGCGAAGAAGCTTTTAATGAGTGAGCTTCCCGAGGCAGAGTTACGCTATTTGGAGATTAGAGGTGCCAATTCCGGCGCAGATGTATATTGGAATGGTGAAAAGATTGCACACCATGAAGGAGGATACTCTACATGGAGAGTGTTACTGCCTAAGGTGCAGAAGGAGAATCTACTGATAATTGATGTGGATAATTCCGCCAATGATAGGATATATCCTCAGTTTGCGGATTTTACATTTTACGGAGGCCTTTATCGTGATGTGAATGTCATCGGTGTAAGTGCAAGTCACTTCGCACTGGAAGAGCTGGGAACGCCGGGAATCAAGGTGACACCGGATGTGGCAACGAAATCTGTGGAAATTCATGTTTTTCCGGAAAATGTACAGTTCGGTCAGAATATCCGCTATACCATAAAGGATGGGGAAGGATGCGTGGTAGAAGAAAATGTGGCTTCCGCAGAAAGTACAGTCACTACCATCCCTTTGGAGAGTATTCATCTGTGGCATGGGCGTAAAGACCCTTACCTTTATACGATATCCGCAGAGCTTTTGGAGGGAGAAAAAGTTTTAGATAATGTAGAAGCGCGCATTGGTTTCAGAAGCTTTGAAGTGGATCCGGAGAGAGGATTTATCTTAAATGGTAAGGAGTATCCTCTGCGAGGCGTATCCCGCCATCAGGACAGATGGGGAATTGGCAATGCACTTCTTCCGAAGCATCACAGAGAGGATATGGATTTAATCTGTGAGCTTGGGGCGAATACTATTCGACTTGCCCACTACCAGCACGACCAGTATTTTTATGACCTCTGTGATGAAAAGGGTATGATTATCTGGGCAGAGATTCCTTATATCTCTAAGCATTTGGTAAATGGTGTGGAGAATACCGTGTCCCAGATGAAGGAGCTGATTATCCAGAATTATAACCACCCCTCCATTGTCTGCTGGGGACTGAGTAATGAAATTACCATGGTGGGAAATGCAGATGAAGCCACTCTGGAAAACCACAGGATATTGAATGATTTATGTCACGAAATGGACAAGACACGTTTTACCACTATGGCCTGCTTTACAGCGGCGCCTATTACCGATCCGTATGTACAGATTCCGGATACGGTTTCCTACAATCATTATTTTGGTTGGTACGGCGGAGATACCTGCATGAACGGTCCATGGTTTGATAAGTTCCATGAGGCTCATCCCAGGACTCCCATTGGATGCTCTGAGTATGGATGTGAGGCACTGAATTGGCATACCTCTGACCCTGCTCAGGGAGATTACACAGAGGAATACCAAGCGTATTATCATGAAGAGCTGATAAAGCAGCTTTTCAGCCGCAAGTATATCTGGGCTACTCATGTATGGAATATGTTTGATTTCGGCTGCGACGGCAGAAACGAGGGTGGCGAGAACGGTCAGAACCACAAGGGTTTGGTTACCTTTGACCGAAGCTACAAGAAGGACTCTTTCTATGCATATAAGGCATGGCTTTCTGACGAACCCTTTGTGCATATCTGCGGAAAGCGTTACGTGGACAGGGTGGAAAAGGTTACCAAGGTGACCGTGTATTCCAATCAACCTGAGGTGGAGTTGTTTGCTGGCGGAGTGTCTTTAGGAAAGAAATCCAGTCCGGAGCATTTCTTTTATTACGAGGTACCTAATGCAGGGGTGACCAAGTTGGAGGCGGTAGCAGGACAGTGTAAGGATTATAGTGAGCTTCATAAGGTGGAGGTATTTAATGAGGAATACCGTTTTAAGGAGCAGGGAGCAATACTGAATTGGTTTGAAATCACCGCGCCGAAAGGCTATCTGTCCATCAATGATACTTTGGGTGATGTGATGAGTACTTTCCGCGGCAAAATCTATGTGGTACAGTTCCTGCTGAGCATAGTAAAAGGGATTAAAAAGGATTCTACCGGTAAGGATAAGAGTGGAAACGCAGGAGCCTTTGCCGGCATGCTGAAGAACAAGAATATCTGGCAGATGGCAGCGGGATTTACGATTATCCGTATTGCCAATATGGTGGGACTTGCGGGTGTGAAGGTGGAGAAGGAAACTCTCTTAAATCTGAATAAGAAGCTGAATAGTATTATGTATTGCAAAAAATAGAGTCCAATTTATTAGATATAATTTAACAGAAAATTCAGAAAACAAATAAAAAAATAGACTTTTTTCTCATAAAATGGTACTATGGTATTAGAACATAAAATGAGGTGTACTATCCTATGATTTGGTATGATGTTTCATTTAAAATGGTAATATTTGCAATGGCTTCCTGTATATATATGTGCCATAAGCAAAGCGGAAGAATTCGAAATATGGTGATGCAGATTTTGACCGCCGGTTTATTGGTTGTAATAGCCAATTATGTTCGTTTTTTATCCGGTGACGAGCTGGTAGTATCTGTATGTATGTCACTGAATTTTGCCGGAGTCACATGGTTGATGTTCTTCTTGCTGGGATTTATTCTGTTATTTTGTGGTATCAAGGTGCGAAAGGATGTCATCCGTTATTCTATGGTGGTAGGTGCGATTGATAATCTTTCCATGCTTGCGAATATCTTTTTTAATCATGCCTATACTTTGGAAGAGGTAGGCGTTTTGGATGGACGTAGCATGTATGATTATGTTCCTACGGTTTTTTTCTGGATACATTATGTTTTGATTTTCCTATTAGTATTTCTGTGTATTAATACACTTATATACAAGATGCTTAAAAGTCCGGGACCATATCGAAGTAAGTATCTGATGATTATGGGGGTAATCAGTTTTGTATTTTTACTGAATGCACTGAAGATGTACTTACATATGGGAGTGGATATCTCCGTTTTCGGCTATGCGATTGCGGGTATTGGCATTTACTACTCATCCATGATATTTATTCCTCAGCAGTTTTTGGACAGAAGTCTTCAGTTCGTCGGGGAAGATATGCTGGATATGATTATTATTCTGGACTTGGAGAATATCTGTATCTATGCAAATAAGACGGCAAGAAAATATTTCTGTATGAATGAAGTGCTGAAGTTCTACGGAAAGCATCCTATCTATCAGTGGTGTATGGACTTTAACAGTAAGCAGCTGGATGACGGCGTTTATACCAAGCATTTTAAATGCGAAGACAAAACGATTCATATTCACATGCAGTGTCATAAGCAGTATGATAAGAAAGGGCGTTTTACAGGTAGTGTTTTTGTTATTAAGGATAAAACCATAGAGGTAGAGGAATATCAGAGACAGAAGTATTTAGAGACTCACGATCCTCTCACCGGTGTTTATAACAAGGAGGCGTTTTACCTTCGCGCTGCACAGATTTTGCAGGATAATCCGGATGAAGAGTATCTTCTGGTGTGCTCAGATATTCACAAGTTCAAGCTGGTAAACGATATTTTCGGCACAGACACCGGTAACAAGATGCTGCAGACCATCGGCAAGGTACTTAAGGAACGCTGTGATGACAGAGATGTATACGGACGACTGGGCAATGACAGGTTTGGACTTCTGATGCCGAAGAAACGTTATGATGAAAATGTATTTATCGAAGGTCCGGCAGATGTTGCACATATCGATGGAAGAGAATCCTATCCGCTGACTATCTACGTAGGTGTATATGAGGTTGTGGATCGGGAGATGCCGATTTATGCTATGTGTGACAGAGCACAAATGGCTATCGATTCCATCAAGGGCGATTTTGAAAAGCGAGTAGCTTATTACGATGATAAGATTCGAGAAGGTGCGGTGAAGGAGCAGGAATTAATTGCAGACTTTGCTCACGCTTTCGAAAAGGATGAACTTAAGATTTACCTGCAGCCACAGATTAATACTAAGGGTGAGGTAAATGGTGCTGAGGCATTGGTACGCTGGATTCATACGAAAAAGGGGCTGATGCTACCAGGTGAGTTTATTCCGGTATTTGAGAAAAACGGTCTAATTTCCAGATTGGATAAGTATGTATGGGAGTTGGCTTGTAAGCAGCTTCGTAAGTGGAAGGATGAAGGAAACGAGGATACGTATATCTCGGTAAATATTTCCCCGGAAGATTTCTACTTCATGAATATCTACAAGGAGTTTACCGGACTTGTAAAGAAGTATGATATCAATCCGCGTAACTTAAAGCTGGAGATTACGGAAAGTGCCATTATAGTGAATCTCCCCAGACAGCTGGAGCTGATAAAGATGCTTCGTGAAGCAAGCTTCATCGTAGAGATGGATGACTTCGGAAGCGGATATTCGTCCCTGAATATGTTAAAGGAAATTCAGGTGGATGTGCTGAAGCTGGATATGGCGTTTTTAAAACGATCTGACAACGAGGAGCGAAGTAAAATCATTCTTCAGACCATTATCGAGATGTCAAAGCAGCTGGAGATGCCTGTTATCATGGAGGGTGTAGAAACTCAGGAGCAGGTAGATTTCCTTACCGGTATCGGCTGCGATATGTTCCAAGGTTTCTTCTTTGCAAGACCTATGGAGATTGAAAGATTTGAAGAGATTTATTTAAAAGATAAACTAAAAAAATAACACCATTCTAAAAAAAGGTTCATTTCTTCGGAAATGGACCTTTTTTATAATGTAACCATCCCGAGCGAAGCACTTTACCGGAAAGAGTTGCACCCGAGCTTGCTCGAAGGTGCAAAACTTTTCGGTAAAGTATTTGGCGAGAGCCAAATATTTGCAAAAGGAAAGCTGCGAAGCAGCGATTTTGCAAATAGTGCGAGCGGAATGTAAATGTCGTGAGCGAAATGCAGATGCTGCGAAGCAGCGATTTTGCAAATAAGCGAGGGTAGGAGGATAAGAATATGGAAACCTATAGATTTGATACAAAAACGGAAAGTTTTACTCTGGATAATCCGGAAAGTACTTCCTCTTTATATTTTCCCATTGCCGGTGAAAAGGGGCTGAAAAGTTGCGTTACACCTACGCTTTCCGGAGATGCCAAGCTGGACCAGAATCACTTTTTATTACAGCCCATGAGCGTGGAGGATCTGTCAAACAGTAGGAATATCCGTAGTTTCTGGTGCCGTATGAAGGACGGAAGAGTGTGGTGTGCTACGGGAGGCAGTGCAGAGAGCAGATATCGGGAAGCCATGGGAGAGGGAGATGAGGTAACCTTATCTGCCGGATATATGTGGCAGGAGATGAGCCGGAGATGGAGGGAAGGACCTCTTTCTGCCAAGGTACTCAGCTTTGTGCCCGTTAGTGAGCCCCAGGTAGAGTGCCACCGTGTCATTATCACAAATCATAGCCAGGAAGGGGTAAGCTTTACTTCAATCGCAGCGATTCCAATCTACGGACGAAGCGCAGATAATCTCAGAGATCACCGTCATGTAACCGGTTTGTTACATCGTATGGAGATACTTGAAAAGGCTGTGACGGTAACTCCCACACTTTCCTTTGATGAGAGAGGTCATCAGAAAAATCACCATACCTATTATGTATGCGGCGTGCAAGGAGACGGAGAGGCGCCGGAAGGCTTTTATCCTACGGTAGCAGAATTTGTAGGTGAGGGAGGCTCCTTCGATGCACCAAATGCCGTGTATGGAAATCTGAGCGGCTGTAAGGCAGGAGAAATACGGGAAGGAGAAGAAGCGGCCTGTGCTCTTCGTTTCAAGGAGATTACTTTGCAACCGGGTGAAGCTGTAGAGTATCTGCTTTTTGCGGGAGTGTGTCAGGAAAAGAAGCAGATAGGCTCGGTGCTTTCGAACCTGGGGAGTGGGGAAAGCGTGCAGAAAGCTTATGATGAGACACATCTCTTCTGGCAAGAGAAGGTTAATATTCGGATCCATACCGGAGATGAGAAATTTAATCACTTTATGCGCTGGGTTGCTTTCCAGCCTATTTTGCGCAGAATTTACGGCTGCTCCTTTTTACCTCATCACGATTATGGTAAGGGTGGCAGAGGCTATCGCGATTTGTGGCAGGATTGTCTGGCGTTACTTTTGCTCAGTCCGGAAAATGTCAGGGAGCTTTTATACTCTAACTTTGGTGGTGTGCGCATGGATGGAACCAACGCTACCATCATTGGGGAAAAGCCCGGCGAGTTTGTGGCAGACCGCAATAATATCTGTAGAGTCTGGATGGATCATGGATTGTGGCCGCTGCTGACTACGGCTCAGTACATTCACCAGACCGGGGATGTGGCATTTCTTCTTAGAGAAAACTCATATTTTAAGGATCAGCAGGCCTGCCGTGGTACAGCGGTGGATGAGTTGTTTGACTTTTCCAAAGAGCCGGTGCAGAAAACAGAAGCCGGAGAGATTTACCGGGGAACTATTTTAGAACACCTGCTGGTGCAGCTGATTACTGTATTTTATGAGGTGGGTGAGCACAATCATATGAGACTTCGGGGGGCGGATTGGAACGATGCGCTGGATATGGCTCGGGAGCGGGGAGAAAGCGTAGCTTTTACCGCAGCTTATGCAGGGAACTTTGAGATATTGGGACAGCTGATTGAGGGTTTGGAGAAGACAGGTATCAGCTCTGTAGAACTTGCGGAGGAAATACTTCCTTTGCTTGTGGATAATGTGGCACTTTACGAGGATATTCGTGGAAAAGTGAAGCTGTTACAGGATTATACGGAAAGCTGCAAATACACCATTACAGGTAGAAAGGTCTCCGTGCCGCTAACGGAACTTAAGAGAAGCCTTTGCGGTAAGGGGAAATGGATAAAAGACCACATTCGTAAAACAGAACTGCTCACCGTGGGAGAGAACCGGTGGTTTAACAGTTATTACGACAACAACGGCAGAGCCGTGGAAGGGCTTCATGGAGAAAACCTTCGGATGATGTTGACGGGACAGGTATTTACCATTATGTCCGGCACTGCCACCACGGAACAGATTTCTGAAATATGTAAGAGTGCCGATGCCTATTTATATGAGGCAAAGAAGGGCGGCTACAAGTTAAATACGGATTTTAAGGAATTGAAGACCGATCTTGGAAGAATGTTTGGCTTTGCCTATGGTCACAAAGAAAATGGTGCTGTGTTTTCCCATATGACCACCATGTATGGGAACGCCCTTTACCAGAGAGGCTTTGCAAGGGAGGGCTACAAAGCACTGAATACCCTGTATCAGGGAGCGTCAGACTTTGAGACTTCACGTATCTACCCGGGAATTCCGGAGTATTTCGATGGCAAGGGAAGGGGGCTTTATCATTATCTGACCGGAGCAGCCAGCTGGTACTTGCTGACCATTGTGCAGGAGGTATTCGGTATCAAGGGACATTTAGGAGCTATGGTACTGGAACCCAGACTGCTGAAGGAACAGTTTGATGAAAAAGGAGAAGCCTTCATAAGCCTTGGCTTTGGAGGGAAGCGATTTAAGATAACCTATCAAAATCCCAAGAAGAAAGACTTTGGAGAATATAAAATTTCCGAGGTCAAGGTAAACGGACAGGCAGCTTCCTTTGGGGGAACGGAGGTTTTGTCTGTAGAGCAGATTGCAGCTTTAGACGGCTGCAAGGTGCAGGAAATCTGCGTAACATTATCTTAAAGGAGACCAACTATGAACACCACATTCACTATAAATGACTATGAAAAACAGGACACCTTTGCGGGTTTTTTACCGGGTTTATCCGGCATTCACGGAATCCCCATCTGGTGCTATTACGTAAACAGAGGCCAGTGCATTTCCTCCTTCGGTGTGGAGGATAAGGATCATGCCATCATGGAGTTTTTCCCCGCTCACCAGTCCTACCGTGAGACACCTCTTGCGGGCTTTCGAACCTTTGTAAAGCTGGACGGAAGGGTATCGGAGCTTTTCACAGGAGAGGAAACTGTGAAAAAGATGCATGTTCATATGAATGGACTTTCTATTGAAGAAGAGAATTCTGCACTGGGCTTACATACAAGCGTGGACTACATCACTCTTCCTGACGAACGTACGGGGGCATTGGTGCGAAAAGTGACGATTACTAATCTCAACAAGGTAGAAATGCACATGGAGCTTCTGGACGGAATGCCGGTAGTGATTCCCTATGGTATCAGTCTTGGAAGCGTAAAGGATATGGGACATACCTCTATGGCGTGGATGCAGGTGGAGGATGTAGAAAAAGGTGTGCCTTTCTTCCGCGCCAGAGCAAGTATGGCTGACACTGCTACGGTCAATGTAATTACCGGGGGAAACTATGGTGTGGCTGTGGACGCTCTTGGGGAGAGATGCAAGGTTATTGTAGACCCCAAGCTGGTATTTTTCTATGATGATTCTTTCTGCAAACCCATCGGCTTTGAGAAGCATTCTCTAAAGAGCCTTCTTGGAGCATCTCAGGTGGTGGTAAACCAGTATCCTTGCCTATTCTTTGGCAAGGAGGCGAACCTTAAGGCGGGAGAAAGCCTTGTACTTTATGAGGTTATTGGTCAGGTATCCTGCAAGGAGAAGCTGGAAAGATTTTTAGAGAAGGAGCTGAGCAGTGCTTATTTTGAAAAGAAGTTTGAACTGGCAGCTCAGCTTCCCATGGAGCTGACTGCGGGAATTGACACCTGCACGGGAAATGAAGACTTTGATGCCTACTGCAGATATACCTACATGGATAATATTTTGCGCGGCGGATATCCCATTACATTGCCCGGGGGCAAGATTTTCTATGTGTATTCCAGAAAACACGGTGACTTGGAACGTGATTATAACTACTTTCGTATGCTTCCGGAGTTCTATTCCCAGGGTAACGGTAACTTCCGTGATGTAAACCAGAATCGCCGTTGTGATACCTTCTTCTGTCCCTATGTAGATAAGGAAAACATTGTGAAGTTCTACAGTCTGATTCAGCTGGATGGTTATAATCCACTGTCCATTGAGAAGGTAACCTATACTTTAGCTCAGGAGCAGGCGGGAGATATTTTCGATGCACTAAGCCAGCAGCAGAAGGAGGAGCTGCTTAGCTTTTTGGAGAACCCCTTCACTCCCGGTGGCTTTTATCAGAAGCTGGAGGAAGTAGGTGTGCTGGAAGAGAGCAGGCAGGAAAGTTTCTTTACTACAGTGATGGAGCAGGCAAAGGGTACTACTGCGGCCAACTTTGGTGAAGGCTATTGGAGTGATCACTGGACCTACAATCTGGATTTAATTGAGAGCTATTTGCAGATATTCCCGGATAAAGAAGAGGCGCTTTTAAAGACACCGGTAACATATTACCGTAGCCAGGTGCCTATTCTTCCCCGTAGAAAGCGTTATGTGAAGACGGAGAACGGTATTCGCCAACATTATTTTTTAGACCATAGCAAGCAGCTGAATGATGAAGAAAAGCTGTTAAAGGATAGATTCGGACAGGGTAATGTGGTGGAATCCACTCTTTTGGAGAAGCTCCTTCTTTTATGCTTTACCAAGTACAGTGCATTGGATGCTTATGGTATGGGGGTAGAAATGGAGGGCGGTAAACCGGGCTGGTACGATGCCCTGAATGGTATGCCGGCCCTGTTTGGCTCCTCCATGGCGGAGACTTGCGAGCTACTTCGTATGATGAACTATACCATCCGGGCATTGGAGAAATATGATATCGGCGTGGATATGCTGGCAGAAACCGCAGACTTTATGAATAAGCTGGGTGAGCTTACGGCTAGGGCGGAAGAGCTTAGTGATATGGAGCTTTGGAATCAGCGCTGTGACATAAAGGAGCATTATTGGGAACAGACCTTTAGCGGTATCAGTGGTGCCAGAGAAGAGTACGCTGCCCGGGAAATCCTTGGCATATTAAAGCCGATGCGTGACCTTGTGGCAGCAGGGGTGAAGAAGGCCTGTGATGAGGAAAATGGTGTGTGCCCTACCTACTTTACTTATGAAGTGAAAAAATATCGTCAGGATGAAGAGGGTATTTATCCTGAGGAATTTCTGCAACACAGAGTTCCACTCTTCCTGGAAGGTGCGGTGCGTTATTTAAAGCTTCCTGTAAGCCCGGAAGAAAAGGAAACCTTATATGCCCGGGTGCGTGAACGCGACCTGTATGATGAAAAGCTTGGTATGTATAAGGTTAATGCTTCCTTGGAAAACGCATCCTACGAGCTGGGAAGAGCCAGAGCCTTTACACCGGGCTGGCTGGAAAATGAATCCATCTGGCTTCATATGGAGTACAAATATTTACTGGAACTGCTAAAGAGCGGTATGTATGAGCAGTTTGCAGAGGATTTCCATAAGGCAGCAGTGCCTTTTCTGGATCCCAAGGTATATGGGCGAAGCATTTACGAGAATTCCTCCTTTATTGCAAGCTCCAAGAATCCCAATCCCGCTTACCATGGCAGAGGCTTTGTGGCCAGACTTTCCGGTTCTACGGCGGAGTTTTTACAGATGTGGATTTTGATGATGTTCGGTGAGCTTTTTGATTATGAACAGGGAGAGCTCATCTGTCGCTTCACTCCTATGCTTCCGGCATATCTGATTGGAGAAAATCACAGGGTGGAGGTAACTCTCTGCAGCAAGACCAAGGTAATCTATACTCTTTCCGGCGAAGGAGATTTCTTCCCGGGACAGTATGAGACTTCAGCCATTGAGTTGCACTATGAGGATGGTAGCTGCTATAAGGCCGCCGGAGCAGTACTTCGTGGTAATGTGGCTGAAGATGTGCGTAGCGGGAAGGTGTCAAAAATTTGTATTGGACTAAAAAAATAACACCTTTTTAAAAATCGGACCATTTTTTCCGGTATTTCGGAGAACTATACTTAGCTTACAAAGTTGAAACCGTAAAGGATTTCTAAAGGAGGATAAATCATGAAATTGAAAAAGTTAACCGCTCTTTTATTGGCAGGTGCAATGACACTTTCTCTCGCTGCATGTGGCGGCGCAGAAGAGCCACAGGCTAGTGTGGGAGCAAATGCTGGAAACGACAAAAATGTAACCGAAGACGGAGAGTTATCAGGCAAGTTAATTATCTGGACTCTTGCAGAGGATCTGGGAAAGTTCGCAGATAAGTTTAAGGCAGAGAATCCCGGCGTAGAAACCGAAGTAGTAGTAATCGCTCCTGCTGATTACCCAACCAAGGTGGAGTCAGCATTACTTGGTGGTTCCGATGAACCGGACATTATCGTTGGTGAGCCACAGATGCTTGAGTCGATGTACGAAGCAGGATTCTTTGAGGATTTAAATCAGGCACCTTACAACGTACAGGATTACGCAGGTGACATTGTAGACTATGTATGGGAAGTTGGTCAGGATGCAGATGGTATCCAGAGAGCGATTTCATACCAGATTACTCCTGCAGGAATCTACTACAGAAGAGATATTGCTAAGGAAGTGTTCGGTACCGACGATCCTGGGAAAATCGGAGAAATCTTCTCAAGCTACGATTCTATGTTGGAGGCAGGTATTACCTTAAAGGAAAATGGTTACAGAATCTTTGCATCTGATGCAGAGACCAACTACTTCTCCGGTGACAGCGCATGGGTTATTGATGGAAAGCTAAATGTTGCAGAAGCAAGATATGAATATATGGACATGTGTACTGAGCTCTATCAGCAGGATTTAACTGCTTACGCAAGCCAGTGGGCAGCGCCTTGGTATCAGGCAATGGGCGGCGAAGTACCTATCTTAACTGCTGAGACTCAGTGGGGTACCGATGACATGAACATCTGGGATGCTGAGAACTTCAACGCTGCAACCGAAGGTATGGAGACTACAGAGGTATTCGCTTATGGTCTTCCTTCCTGGGGAACAATCACTATGGCTCCTCATTGGGGAGAAACCGAAGGCAATTGGGGTGTATGTGCAGGTCCTGCTTACGGATTCGGTGGCGGTACTTATATCGGTATCAGCTCACAGTCTGATGTAAAGGATATCGCATGGGAGTTTCTTAAGTACTGTACATTAAATGAAGAAACCGCAGATTGGTGGATTGAAGAGTCTAATGGTGACGTTGTTTCTTTAGTTTCTGCTTTAGAGAAGCATGCAAATGATGAGGTAGCAGCATTCGGCGGACAGAATGTTTACAAGTTCTGGTTAGAGCAGGCAGAAGGAATTGATTATTCTAAGGTAACCAAATACGATACCGCAATCGGTAATGCATGGGGTGAGGCAATCACCGCTGTAAAGACCGGTCAGATGACCAGAGATGATGCGATTTCGGAGTTCTATGATAAGGTTGCATCAACCTATCCGGATATTGTAATAGAAAGATAACTTAAAGCCGAGCGACTTCATTTCAGCCGCGCCTGCAAGATTCTCTTGCATAGGGGGGTGAAATAGAAGTTATTTGGCGCAAGCCAAATCTGAGCAAAAGGAAAGTCTCGAAGAGACGGTTTTGCAAAGAGGCTTTAAGGATATTATGTAAGGAATAATTTGTTTGGAGGTAAGGAAGGATGGCTGAGACCATGACGGAAACAAAAAAAGTCAAACGTAGAAATTATAATAACGTGGCATATATCATGGTAGCGCCCTTCGTAATTGTGTTCTTAATCTTTAGCGTTTATCCGGTACTTCGTACCCTGCAGCTAAGTTTTACGGATTACAAGGGCTACGGGGAATTAAATTTCACCGGTTTAAAGAACTACTTACGAGTTCTGACAGATAAGTATTTCTGGAAGTCTCTGGGTAATACGCTGAATATCTGGATTTTGAATATTGTTTTGCAGCTTGGCCTTGCCTTCCTGCTTACCATCATTTTCAGCGACATCAAATATAAAATCAAGGGATTAAGCATTTTCCGTTGTATTTTCTATTTGCCTAATATTATTGCCACAACATCAGTAGCGTTCTTATTTAAGACGCTGCTGGATTGGAGGTACGGAACCGTGAATCAGATTCTTTACAAGCTGGGAATTGTATCATCTCCCATTGATTGGCTGGGACAGACAGAAACAGCACCTTATGTGGCATCGGTAATCCTGTCCTGGATGTGGTTCGGTAACTCCTTCATTATGCTGATGGCAGGTGTGCAGGGAATTAACAAGGATTATTTTGAGGCAGCAGCTATTGATGGTGCCGGCAGATGGACCGTCTTTGGTAAGATTACATTGCCGCTACTAAAACCGATTTTACTGTATGTATCCATTACTTCTTTAATCGGTGGTCTGCAGATGTTCGACCTTCCGTTCTTGATGTTTAATGGAACCAAGGGTGACCCTCTGGGTGTAACACAGACCATGGTTATGTACATGTACAAGTTCGGATTTGAGACTCATCAGGTGGGATATGCATCTGCAATTGCATATGTACTTTTCACACTGATTCTGGTTGTATCACTGATACAGTTCAAAGTAATGAATGGTAAGGAGGATTAAGGAATGGCTACACATATTAAAAGAGCAATTATCTACATTGCCTTAATCGCTCTGGCTACGGTATGTATATTGCCCTTCATACTGATGATGGTAAATGCTACAAGAAGCGGTCGTGAAATTATGACTTCTTTTACCTTCATTCCCGGCAATAGCTTACAGGAAAACTGGGAAACGGTGTCCGGATACTTTAATCTGTTCTTAGGCTTTTGGAACAGCTTAAAGGTTGCGATTCCCGCAACCATCCTGACCTCCTATTTCTCGGCAATTACTGCCTATGCACTGGCAATCTATAAATTTAAGGGAAGAAACCTAATCTTTTATACCATCGTGATTTTCATGATGATTCCGGGTCAGCTGGGATTAATCGGATTCTACAATCTGGTATCCTCCTTAAAGCTGGTGAACTCGTACATACCGCTTATTGTACCGGCCATTGCGGCGCCGGGAACGGTATTTTTCTTAAGACAATATGTATTGTCGGTGTTACCGCCTTCTCTTTTGGAAGCGGCAAGAATAGATGGTGCCGGAGAATTTCATATTTTCCATCGCATCGTACTTCCTATCATGGTGCCTGGTGTGGCGACCATGGCAATCGGAGGATTCATTGGTAACTGGAACGCATATCTGGTCCCACTCATCCTCTTAAATACACCGAAAAAGTTTACGTTGCCTGTTATGATCGCATCTCTCAATTCCTCAACAGATATTGCATCTAATCAGGGGGCCATTTACTTAGCAGTTGCCATTTCCGTAATTCCGATACTTATCGTATTCTGCTTCTGCTCTAAGTATATTATCAGCAGTATTTCTGCAGGTGGCGTGAAAGAGTAGAGGTGGCTACGGTTGGGGGGATTGGTTGACTTTCCGCGCCAGAGAACGATACCCTCTCTCTTCGAACAAGCGGCATCAAGTCATTAAGTTAAGAGCACTTAGTTCAGAATTGGTATGTCTTATTCAGACACGTTCTCACTCCGTGAAAAACGTAGCGGTACTAAGCTCGGAAATACCTCGCTAAGTGCCGACGTTTTTCAAGGGTCTTCATAAGACACATCAATCCTGAACTAAGTACTCTTAACTTAATGGCCATAGGCTGAGGGTGTCTCAGAGAGAGGGTATCGTCCTCTGGCGCTGGACTGAGGCAAGCACAACCGTAGTTTGATAAACTGTAGTTTGTATAAGTAGTGCAAGGGCAGGAGTGTCCTTGCACTTTCTGGCATGCTTTGATACACTGAAAATGGTAGATATTTCCTGTGTTGGGGGAAGATGGATGAAAAAGAGATTTGGTTTGATAGTAGGAATAGGGGCTTTGGTTCTGGGCATGTCCGGCTGTGGGCAGGCGGATGAGCCAGCCGGTGAGGTGGCATCTGTAACGGAGGAACCCATTGTGCTGGACTGGTATGTGAATTATACATGGTACAATACGCCTTGGGGCGGGAATATTGTTTCGGAGAAGATTACGGAGGATACGGGTATTTCCATCAATTTTCAGGCACCCATGGGTAATGCGGAGGAGAAGTTTAACGCGCTGATTTCTTCAGATACTTTGCCGGATATCATTACATTGGGCTGGTGGGAAGACCAGGTGGATGAAATGATTGAGAAAGAGATGGTGTATGCTCTGAATGTACTGGCGGATGAGTACGACACACTCTTTTGGCAGGTGGCAGATCAGGAAGCCGTGAACTGGTATACCCGGGAGGACGGCAATATTTATTGTTATCCCAATTCATCCTACTCCCCATCGGATTATGAGAATTACAATGTGGCTTCCAACCAGACTTTTCTGGTGCGGAAGGATATTTATGAAGCCTTGGGTTGTCCGGATATGACCACCACAGAGGGCTTTATAGATGCGGTACGCCGTGCTGCAGAGGAGTTCCCTACAGTGGACGGAGAACCGCTGATTCCCATCGGAGCGCACATTTTTGATTCAGGCGGATGTGTATCCTTTGACCAATATTTGCAGAATTTCCTGGCAGTGCCTTATGAAAAGGAAAATGGTGACGTATATGACAGATACACGGACCCGGATTTTGTAACTTGGCTGAAAGCCTTTCGTCAGCTGGGGGAAGAGGGTTATTTGAAAGAAGATATTTTCATTGACCAGAGAGCCCAGATGGAGGAGAAGCTTTCCAAGGGAAGATATTTTTGTATGCTTTATCAGCGCACGGACATGGCAGATCAGCAGGCTGCGCTGTATGCCAATCATCCGGAGCGTGTTTACATAGCAGTGGATGGTCCCAGGAATGCAGCCGGCGACGATCCGGTACTGCCCGGTGCAGGGATTAATGGCTGGACGGTTACTCTGATTTCCAAGAATTGCGAGCATCCGGATAAAGCCATTTCGTTGCTTTCTTATCTGATGAGTGATGAGGGGCAGAAGCTGATTTACCTTGGGGTAGAAGGCGTCACCTACGATATGGTGGATGGGAAAGCGGTGGTGAAAGAAGAAGTCCGCAGACTTTTAAACACGGACCGCGAGCAGTACGATGCGCTTTACGGTGCGGACAATGCCTATTGGATGCTGCAGGACAATGCAACACAGCTTCAGTGGAGTCAGCCATTGACAGAGCCCAACGGTCAGCTGGAGGAGTGGACCTATCCTTACAGTCACTATCTGGCACAGTACGAGACCAGCTATGACAGTAACACAGAAGCTGGAAATGCAGATAGTAATATCAAGAGACTTTGGGGAAAAACCCTTCCAAAGCTTTTGCTTGCACCTACGGAAGAGGAATTTGATGCAATTTTTGCAGACTTTGTGGAGCAGAGAGAGCAATTGGGTTATGAGTTGGTCTGTCAGGAGAGTAAGAAGATGATTCAGGACGCGAAGAAGCGTCTGGGAATGGAGTAACAAAAAACTTATGAAAAGGCTTAAGAACCGGTTTCAGGGCCTAAAATTAAATATAAAATTTACGCTGATTTGTACGGTGTTCGTATTGATTCCGGTGGTAGTACTCTCTACGTGGGTATTCACCAGTATGGAAGAGAATGTTATCAATGAGCGTGTGAATAATCTGAGCTACAAGCTGAGCAAGGGCTATGACCAGGCGATTACCAGTATGGATTCTGTAAATATGTCCACGCAGTTTTTCTTAAGCGATCAGGCACTGAAGGAGTTCCTGGTAGCGCAGAAAAGTGGTAATCCCTATGATACGAAGAGGTCCATTGAGTTCTACAACGAGGATATTGCGTCCTTGGAGCGAATGATTAACAATAACTCTGCGCTGTATCAGATTCGTGTTTATGTGGATAGCATAGATATGCAGGAGATGATGCCCATCCTTTACCGTATGGACCGAATGTATAAGCAGCCATGGGCACAGAAGGAAGACTATTATGGTTGGAATTTTGGCTACAAGGATAGTATTTTTGATGATTATGGTAAGCTGTACAAGGATAACCCTATCCTGTCCCTGGTAACACCTATGGAAGCCTTTGGAGAAGGTGTTATCGGCATTATTGAAGTCACCATGTATATGGAGACCATGTTCCCTATGCTGTATGATGGGGATGAGAAGGAATGGACCTGCTTTGTAGATGACAACGGTGAGATGATTTTTGCAGAGCAGCCCCAAGGTGATAAAGAGGAAAGAGTGGGCAAGGTGCTGGAGTATGTAAGGTCCTTGGAGAATGTAGGTACGGAAGCTACGGTATATTACAGTGACGAAGAAGGTCATCTGATATGCGGCTATCAACCATTGCCGGAGCTGGGCGGTGCCCTGATTAGTGTCAGTGATATCGGCGCGGACTTGGGAAGTATCGCTAAGGAGCGGGCGGTGTTTGTACTAGCGGCCTTTGGGGTAATAATAGTACTGGCACTGGCTGCTGATATGGTGGTTCGCAGTATGCTGAAGCAGTTTTACAGTATATTACATTCCATACGAGAGGTACAAAAGGGCGATTTGGATGTGGTGATTCAGAATTGTGGCAGAGATGAAATGGGTGAGCTGGGCAACCAGATTAACAAGATGCTTGGCAGTATCAAGCAATTGACGGAAACCAATCTAAAGCATGAGCTTCTGGTGAAAAATACAGAAATTAGGGCACTTCAGAATCAGATTAACGCCCACTTTATTTACAATGTACTGGAGTCCATTAAGATGATGGCAGAGATTGAGGAAAAGTATGATATCTCCGATGCCATCACAGCACTGGGTAAGCTGCTTAGGTACAGTATGCGTTGGACCAGTGGAAATGTAACCGTGGGAGAAGAGCTGGAGTATATTCGCAATTATTTAAGCCTGATTAACCTGCGGTTTGATTATGAAATTTATCTTTCGGAGAACATTCCGGAGGTGATATATAAGCAAGAGATTCCCAAGTTATCCCTACAGCCTATTGTGGAAAATGCCATTTATCACGGAATCGAAGAGATGGCAGAAGACACAAGCATTTATATTAAAGGCTTTGTGGAGGGAGACGATTGTGTTATCGAGATTACCGATGCAGGCAAGGGCATGGATGAAGAGGAAGTGGAGCAACTTCTTCGTAAGATTAACGGAGAGTTGGAGGCTTCCGGCGGCAGCGGTAACGGTATCGGTCTAAAGAATGTCCAGGATCGTATTAAGGTAAGCTTTGGAGAGAGATATGGTATTGAGATTGCCTCTAAGCTGGGCTGCTATACCAAGATAATGGTGCGGATTCCCATTACGCACCCTGTAGAAAGCAAGGATGTAAAATAGTATGCGTACATTATTGATTGTTGAGGATGAAAAATTAATTCGTCAGGGTATCAAGGTGATGGTACAACGGAGTGGCGTGCCTGTGGAACGGATATTGGAATGCTCTAACGGAGAGCAGGCTCTGGAAGTACTGAAAAATGAGGAAGTGGATGTGATGTTCACGGATATCCGTATGCCCAAGATGGATGGGATTGCTTTGGTGAAGGAGGCACAGCTTTTGCCCAACGTACCTTTGACGGTGGCTGTCAGCGGATATGATGAATTTTCCTATGCCGTGGAGATGCTTCGCAGTGGTGTGCGGGAATATCTGTTGAAACCTGTGGATCGTGACAAGGTAAAGGAAATCCTCTTTAAGCTGAATGAGGAGCTGGAGGCAAAGCTGGAAACCGCCAAGCAGGACAGGGGAACTCTTTGCAGACAGTTTAAATATGTGATTTTAAATGAGAAGCTGACGGAGGAAGAAAAAACTCAGCTACAGAAGCAGTATGAAGATTTTGCTTTCTTGAAGAATTACTATATGGTGTGCTCTAATCTCTGTGATGAAGCTGTGGTTCATCAGGATGAGAAGGATTATTATTATTTAAGCGATGTGGAGGGCCAGGAATTGTATCTGGTACAGGAGGGACAATTACAGGAACTTCTGGAAGAAGAATTACCGGAGAAGTATGTGGGCATCAGTGGTCCTCACCGGGGAATCCATAGTTTACGCCAGGCATATTATGAGGCATTCTTTGCCAGAAAAGAGGCGTTTTATCTGGGAAAGAGAGCTGCGCTCTTTGATAAATGTGTAATGAGAAAAGAACCCTCGCTGCATTTGGAAGAAGCATCGGTGTCACAGATGGTCCAGCTTCTTGGGACGGACAAGTGGGGGGATGCTTTAAAGCAAATTGCCAGAGTATTTAAGAATGCTTCTCTGGGAGGTTACAGCTTTGCTGAGATAGAGGCAGGCATGAGGGTACTGTTGGATGATATGTTCGCCACCTATGCAGGTGTGCTTTCTGTGACTAAGGAGCAGTGGAAGGATGCGTACGGTATCTACGACTACAACAATTTGGAGGAGTATCAGGCAGAGATTATGGGTTGGCTGCAGGAATTCTGTGAGACCTTAAAGAGCCGGTATGACGATTACCGCAACAAGCAGAAGATTCATCAGGCTATAGCATTTATTAAGGAAAACTATAATAAGGATTTGAATATGGCGGTGGTATCTAATCATATCTCCATGAACTATTCCTTATTCTCCTATGTGTTCAAGCAGTATACCGGAACCAATTTTGTAAACTACTTGAAGGAAATCCGCATTACGGAGGCAAAACGCTTACTTGAAGAAACCGATATGAAGATCATTGATATCAGCGAACAGGTAGGGTATGATAACGAAAAGCATTTTATGAAAATCTTCAAGAGTGCCTGTGGGGTATCGCCTACGGAGTATCGTAAGAATGTGCAGTTTCGAAGTAAAAGTGAAGAGTAAGGAGGAGAATATGAAGCCGGATATTACATGGTTGGATAACCCGGAGGTATTTAGGGTAGGGCAGCTGCCTGCCCACAGTGACCACAGCTATACCATAAAAGGAAAAGCTTCGGCAGTGTGTCTGAATGGGCAGTGGGATTTTGCGTACAGTAAGTGTGCGGGAGAGAGGCCGGTAGAATTTTATAGAGAAGATTTTGACCGCAGTGGGTGGGACAAGATTACTGTTCCGGGCCATATTGAGCTGGCTGGATATGATAAGATTCATTACATTAATGTAATGTACCCCTGGGAGGGCATGTACTACCGCAGACCGGCGGGATTTGTATCAGAGAAATACACCAAGGGGCAATTTAGTGAGGCAGATTACAATCCTGTGGGAAGCTATGTGACCGGATTTGATTTGCCGGAGCATTTTCAGGGAAAGCGTGTGTGCATATCTTTTGAGGGTGTGGAACAGGCCATGTATTTGTGGATAAATGGTCAGTTTGTGGGCTACGCTGAGGATAGCTTTACTCCTTCGGAGTTTGACCTGACACCATATGTACGCAAGGAAGGCAATCTGCTGGCTGTGGAAGTACATAAAAGAAGTACCGCAGCATATCTGGAGGATCAGGATTTCTTCCGATTTTTTGGTATTTTCCGAGATGTGAAGCTTTATGCCAAGGGTGATGTACATGTAGAGGATCTGTGGGTGAAACCGGTGTTCAATGCAGACAACAAGACAGGCTCTTTGACGGTGGATGTGAAATTATCTGTGGCAGATAATCATCCCTTGGAGGAGATGCAATTAAATTATGCCTTGAAAGATAAAGAAGGAGCCGTAGTATTCTGCGGCATGCGTAAATGTGAGGAGAAATTTACTTTTTCGCCGGATACAGGCTTTGAAGTGATTCCTTGGGATAACTATAGTCCATATTTGTATGACTTAGAAATAACACTGCAAGATAGTGATGGCAATGAAATCGAGTGCATTCACCAGCCGGTGGGCTTTCGTAGGATTGAAATCAAGAATAAGGTAATGCTTTTAAATGGACAGCGCCTAAGGATTGTGGGTGTAAACCGTCATGAATGGAATTGCAGGACGGGCAGATGTATCACCATAGAGGACATGAAATGGGATATGGAGCTGTTTAAGGAAAATAATATTAATGCGGTTCGTACCTGTCATTACCCGGATCAGATTGCATGGTATGGTCTGTGCGATGAAAACGGTATCTACTGTATGTCCGAGACCAATCTGGAAACTCATGGTTCCTGGCAGAAATACGGATGTAATGATCCCTCTTGGAACCTTCCCGGGGATTTTCCGGAGTGGAAAGAGGCGGTGCTGGACAGAGCCCGTACCAATTTTGAAACCTTCAAAAATCATCCTTCGGTGCTTTTCTGGTCCCTTGGAAATGAGTCCTTTGCCGGGGAGAATTTGGTGGTAATGCATGAGTTCTTTCAGAAGGTGGATCCTTCCAGACCGGTACATTACGAGGGTGTGGCCAATAACCGTGTGTACGAGGATCGTATCTCTGATATGGAGAGCCGTATGTATGCGGAGCCATGGGAGATAGAGGAGTACCTGAGTAACAATCCGAAGAAGCCTTATGTGCTTTGCGAGTATATGCACGATATGGGTAATTCCATCGGCGGTATGAAGTCTTATATGGATTTGTTTGATAAGTATGAGATGTTCCAGGGTGGCTTTATTTGGGATTACATTGACCAGGCAATAATGGTGTTTGATGAGATTACAGGGGAAGAAGTGCTTCGCTACGGCGGAGACTTTGATGACAGACCTTGTGATTATGAGTTTTCCGGAAATGGTATTGTATTTGCGGACAGAACGCCTAAGCCGGCATTGCAGGAGGTAAAGTATTATTATGGACTGTACAAATAGATTACGAATCGTGTTTGGCGATTACTCCTTTGGTGTGCACGGAAAGGAGTTTGATTACATATTTTCCTATGGAACCGGCGGACTGGAGTCTCTGGCGGTAAGGGGGAAGGAATGGCTTTATCGCAGTCCCAGACCAACCTTCTGGCGTGCACTTACGGACAATGACAAGGGCTGTAGATTCCAGCTACGAAGCGGTATGTGGCATTCGGCTGATATGTTCCAGGCCTGTGTGGGAATTCGCCTCCTAGTAGATGGGCAGGAATATGAGAATCCTTGGGCACCCAACAATAATCAGTGGGCAGATAAGGAAAGTGCAGAGCGTATAGAGATTGCCTATACTTATGAGACTATCACAGTGCCGAAGACTACCGTAGAAGTGACCTACAAGGTGGACGCGCAGGGAACTATCGGTGTCAAGGTACATTATTTTGGAAAAGAAGAGCTGCCGGAGCTTCCGGTGTTTGGTATGAGGTTCATCATGCCTACAAGGGCCGCCTCCTATACCTATGAGGGTTTGTCAGGAGAAACCTATCCTGACCGTATGGCAGGCGGTATCCCGGGTGTATACAAGGTGGAAGGTATGCCGGTTACCCCTTATATGGTGCCTCAGGACTGTGGTGTACATATGGCTACCAAGTGGGTGGAAATCACCAGAAATTATGTGAAGAACAATGCGGATAACGGAGATGAGGAATTCAGCTTGCGTTTTGAAATGGATGAAGCTCCCTTTGCGTTCTCCTGTCTGCCATACACTGCTCAGGAGCTGGAAAACGCCAGTCATCATGAGGAGCTTCCTCTTCCTCGCCGCTGTGTACTCTCCGTTCTGGGAGCAGTCCGTGGTGTGGGCGGTATCAACAGCTGGGGTGCAGATGTGGAAGAACCATATCGCATCAGTGGTGAAAAGGATATTTGTTATTCTTTCAAAATCTGTTTCTAGTTAAAGATGGAGAAAAGACTTAGCAGAGATTAAATTAAGTTAATTTAACTTAATTTAATCTCTGCTATTTTTGCGATAAAATGCTGAAAAGTGAGCGTTTTTACTACGAGAAGTTAAAAAAACAATAATTTTTTTACATTTTTGCCGTAAAAATTAGATTTTGCTGTTGACAATTTAGCTAAATAAGTTTATATTTCTAATTACAAGTTAGCTAACTAATTAATTAAAACAAATTAAGGATAAGCGTAGGTATTAAAGCTTAGGAGGGTTTTATGAAATTGTTAAAAGCAAAGAGATTAATGGCAACAACTTTGGTCGCAGCAATGGCGATTTCCGGTTTGACTGGATGTGGGAAGACGGAAGCTCCGGCAGAGGCATCATCAAATACCGCAGAGTCAAATGATGTAGTTGGGGCTCCTGCAGAGGAAACTATATCAGGAAAAATCAAATTCTTAACCAATCGTACTGACTTAGATACAGATGGTACATATGAGAAATTGATTGCTAAGTTCAACGAGAAATATCCTGATGTAACTGTAAAGGTAGAGAGTATCACTGATTATGCCGGCGAGTTAGCAATTCGTATGCAGACAGAAGAATATGGTGACGTTCTAATGATTCCAGATGCAGTTCCAAGTTCAGAATATGGTAATTACTTTGAGTCTTTCGGAACGGTAGAAGAATTAAGTGACAAGTATCAGGAAGGCTATTTATATTCTAAGTACTATGATGGTCAGGTTTACGGTTTAGCATACATGTGTACCGTACAGGGTATCGTTTACAATAAGGCTGTATTTGAGCAGGCTGGTATCGAGACTCTTCCTACTACTCCGGACGAGTTCCTTGTGGCATTACAGAAGATTAAGGACAACACGGATGCAATCCCTTACTATACCAATGCAAACAGCGGTTGGACATTGGATCAGTGGGAAGATCATACCTATGGAACCATTACCGGTAATGCAAACTACAAGAATAATGAGTTAATCTCAGACAAGAACGCCTTTGCAGAGGGTTCTTCACACTATACAGTAGCTAAGTTATTATATGATATTATTAATCAGGGATTATGTGAGGAAGATCCTACTACCTGTGATTGGGAAGCGTCTAAGGGTATGTTAAACCGTGGTGAAATCGGATGTATGGTACTTGGTAATTGGGCTATTCAGCAGATGAAGGATGCAGATGAGTTCCCGGACAATGTTTCTTATATGCCTTTCCCTGTAACTGTTGATGGGAAGCAGTATGCAACTTCAGGAACGGATTATTGTTACGCAGTTAATGTTAACAGCCAGAATAAGGAAGCTGCCAAGGCATTCGTTCAGTTCATGGTAGATGAGAGTGGTCTTGCACTTGCTTCCGGTGGTATCAGCTTACTTAAGAGTGATCCTATGCCTGCAGGTCTTGAGAACTTTGAGAACGTAACCTTTATCGTTGATCAGCCAGCTACAGCAGAGAATGCCGGTAAGTTGGATGAGGTACAGTCTGACAGTGGTATTACTTTATATGATGGAGGCTTCCGTCTTAACAATGTTGTAGATATCGCAAGAGGTGCTAGTACAATGACCTTTGAAGAATATATGCAGATGTTAAATGACGATTGGGCTGCTGCAGTAAAATAATTCATAGTTGGTTATGATAATCTCCATTATATATTAAATCAGGAAAAAGACTTCCCTCGAGAAGTCTTTTTCCCTACTAAGAGAAGGATTCTGGCATTATGAAAACACAAGGAAAAAAATATAAAGCTCCGCTCAGACGCTTGAGCTACCAGCGAACATTAACAATTTGTCTGTTTTTGGCGATTCCAATGGTATTGCTTATTCTTTTTACATATCTTCCTTTTGGCGATATGCTTCATTATAGTACACTTAAGTGGAATGGCTTCTCTGAACCGGAATTTATCGGCCTGGATAATTACAAAACACTTTTTTCAAATCCGCAGTATTTTTCGGTATTTAAAACAAGTATTTACTATTTCATCGGTTCATTGATCCAGATTGCATTAGCGTTATATCTGGCGACCATACTTTATTATCCGTTAAAGTGTAAAAACTTCTTTAAAGGCGTATTGTTCTTTCCTTATATGTTAAATGGTGTGGCAATCGGATTTGTTTTTTTATATTTCTTTAAGCCGGATGGCGCACTGGATTCCCTGTTGATGCTCCTTGGAATGCCGGAAGAGTCCCTGCCACTTTGGCTGGGGAACCCAAGTTTGGTTAATATCTCTCTGACATTTGCGTCAGTCTGGAGATACATGGGACAAAACATGGTAATGTTCGTGGGAGCAATTCAGAGTATTAATTCCGAATATTTCGAAGCTGCCCAGATTGATGGTGCAAGCAGATGGCAGCAGTTCCGTTATATTATTTTACCGAGTATTCGTTATATTATTTCGTTAAATATGATTCTTGCCATAAAGGGAGCAATCAGTGTATATGAGATACCATTTGTTATGACAAAAGGAAGCGGTGGTTCAATGACATTCGTTATTAAGACCTTACAGACCGCGTTTACAGATAAAAAGATTGGCCTTGCAAGTGCCATGGGTGTAGTGCTTCTTGTAATAATCATGATTATTACGGCAATCCAAAAAGTGCTTATTGAAGGAAAAGAAGAAAAGTAATTGACTTAGCATAGAATCGAGGTTTACCATGAAAATAAGAAATAAAAGTCAGCTTATTTATTATGTGATTCAATATTTGATATTGGGTATTCTTACATTTATTACCATTGCTCCCCTTGTTTTGGTGTTCTTTGCTTCCTTCAAGACCAATAAGGAACTTTTGACCACCGGTGTACTGACCCTACCGGAGAATTGGTTTAACTTTGAGAATTACATAACTGCCTGGACAAAGGGAAATATGGCGACAGGCTTTTTTAATACAATATTAATTTTGGTTGCAAGTATTACTGCAACCATCCTGACCGGTACTATGACGGCATATGTTTTGAGCCGTTTTGAATTCCGCATGAAGGGACTTGTCAAGTTCCTGTTCTTAACGGCATCACTGATTCCCAGCATTACCATGCAGATGAGTACCTTCCAGATTATTGTTGGCCTTGGACTTTATAATACCCGCTGGGCTACCATTATCCTCTTTGCAGGAACAGATATTATTTCTATCTACATTTTTCTGCAGTTTTTGGATAATATATCTTACTCGCTGGATGAGGCAGCAATTATGGATGGCTGTTCTTTCCCGAGAATATTTTTCAGAATTATTATGCCTTTGTTAAAGCCGGCGGTTGTTACGGTAATAATTATCAAGGGTATCGGATTTTACAATGAATTTTATACTCCTTATCTGTACATGAAGGATAAAGAATTGCAGGTGATTTCTACATCCCTTTACGCTTTCCAGGGGCCTTATGGCACTCAGTGGGAGATCATCTGCGCGGCTTGTGTGATTACCATGTTGCCAGCATTAGTTGTGTTCTTGCTTCTGCAGAAGCATATTTACAGTGGTCTGACCGCAGGTGCAGTAAAGGGTTAGGAGTATACTTTAGAGGAGATTACATATGGGCTTATCCAATCCAAAAGCAACCCCGCAGGTTCGTTCGTTATATCAGTTTATCTGTGATAATTATAAAAAGCATATCATTTCCGGTCAGCAGGAGGCGATTTGGGATGGTAAAGAGAATACAGAGTTTGAGTATATCGAAAAGGTAACCGGTAAGCTTCCGGCTATCCGTGGCTTGGATTTTATAGAGGATACCTTTGATGATGTAGTGCGCCGCTCCAAAGAGTGGAATGCAAAGGGTGGCATTGTCAGTATTTGCTGGCACTGCGGACCGGATTTCACAGAAGGATATCCGGAGAGTCAGAAGCTGGAAATTGGGGACTGGGATGCCTTTCTGACCGAAGGAACCCCGGAATATGAGAAGCTGCTTTGGGGCATTGATAGGGGGGCTAAGGCGCTTCTGGAGCTTAAGGAAGCAGGGATTCCGGTGCTTTGGAGGCCTTTCCATGAGTTTGATGGTAACTGGTTTTGGTGGAATAAGGGCGGTGCAGAGAATTTTAAAAAGCTCTGGAAGGTGATGTATGACCGTTATACCAACCACCATGGACTGAACAATCTTATCTGGGTACTTGGTTATACACATTTAAACAAGGATTATATAGATTGGTTTCCGGGCTGGGAGTGTGTGGACATCATAGGAGCAGACTCCTACATTAATGGTCCCAATACCAATTTGTATCAGTCCATGATAGAGATTGCAGGTGAAGAGCGACCGATATGCTTTCATGAATGTGGAGTAATTCCTACGCCGGAAGAGTTGTTATCGGAGGGAGCAATGTGGTCCTGGTTTATGACCTGGCATACAAAGCATATTATGCAGGATAATGACCCGGATATCCTAAAGCAGATATATAATTCTGATTATGTGCTAACGTTGGAAAATCTTCCGGATTTGTCAACATATCCTTATTAATTGTTGGAGGAGTTACTAAAAATGCTCGTTAGTAACTCCTTTTTGTGGTATAGTAATATAGTACATATTTACTATTTGTGAGGAAAAAATGAAGAAGGTTATTGGGTTATTAATTGCATTAATCGTACAATCCGGTATTTTATCATTTGGCTTTGAGATTACAGTGTCTGCGCAGCAGGAGATATCGGGGGAGCTGGAGATAATCTCTAATATCGCTGATGATGAAATGGAGAAGTATCTGGATGGTTTCTTAAAGAAATATCCTGATGTGGAAATAGAGTACAAGTGTTACAGCAATTATGAGAGCGAAATGAAAAAACGAATAGATAGCGGTGACTATGGAGATGTTTTGTTTTTTCCAAGTTATCTTTCCCAAAATGAATACGGAACGTATTTTAAGCCTCTGGGCTCTTATTTTGAGCTGGGACAAAAGTATCTTTATTTAGAATCCTCCAAACGAATAGGGGGAGCTGTATATGGTGTTCCGTCCAGCGCTTATACAGCAGGTATTCTATATAATAAAGATGTATTTTATCAGGCCGGCGTTTCTGAAACGCCGAAAACAATAGATGAGTTTTTGGTGGCACTTAAAAATATTAAAGAACGGACGGATGCGATTCCTTTCTTTACCAATTACTCTTCTCCATGGGCACTGCAATTTTGGGAATACTTTCCCTATATTGAGATGACGGGGGATTCCGATTATAAGGAAAGTCAGTTTATTAAGGAAAAGAATCCGTTTTTAAAGGGAAGCACACATTATCAGGTGTATGAGCTACTCTATAATATTGTGGAAGCAGGATTAAGTGAGGATGATCTTACAGAGTTAAGCTGGGATGACTCCAAAGAAATGTTGAATCAAGGTGAAATTGGATGTGTTGCAATTGGTTCATGGGCAGTTTCCCAGTTTAAAGCAGTGAGTGAAGATTCTGAGGCAATTGCATTTATGCCTTTTCCTAATGAAATTCAGGGAAGGCAGTACATGACCATATCAACGGATTATTGTTATGGAATCAGTAGAAACAGCAATAATCCGGAGGCTGCCAAGGCATATATAGAGTATATGCTGGATGAGTCCGGATTTGCCTTGGACCATGAGAATCTGTCGGTGGTGAGGACGGATCCTTATCCGGATTCCTTTGGAGATATGGAAAATGTGATTCTTCTCTGCAACAATCCGCCCGAAGGGGATACATATAAGGTGAAGCAAAAGCTAAGTGCCAAGCTGAATCTGGAAGATGGGGCAGAGGTTATGCGTGTAATTGAAGCCGCCAAGGGGCTTCGGCAGGAGACTTTTGATGATATAGCCACGGATTGGAATTCCAGATGGGAATCCTCCAGAACACCGGATATGGAGGTGGAGGAGAAAGAGGTTAATGCATTGCTTCAGAGCGTTGTTATTGACAATTACGAAGTAAGCTTTTCGAAAACAGAAGAGGAATATCTAAAAGAAAAAGGACAGTTGAAAATAGGTTATTCTCTCAATATGGCACCGTTTCAGTATGAAAAGGAGGGTATATTTACCGGTTTGTCCGCATATGTGTGTGAGCTGATTGGGGAGAATACCGGCTTATCTATAGAATATGTTTCTTATGATAATACACAAGAAATGGTTGTGGCACTGTCGGAAGGTCGAATCGATATGATTGCGGGTATGGATGCGGATGGTGACTATGACTACAACCTCCAGTACTCTAAAGAGTATATGTCTCAGATGAATGTTCTGATTAAGAATAAAGCAGTAGCGGTTTCTGCCCTTGAAAATGCCCGGATGGCTTATGCGGAAGGAGAAAAGGTAAAGCGTAATGCTTTAATACAAGAGAAGACGGAGGATATTTTCGCAACATATACAGATGTCATAGCGGCAGTAGATGCAGCGACTGTGGATTGTACGGTGATGAACTATTATACTGCAGATTACTACATACAGGAATTAGAGTGCAAAAATGTATCTGTAGTACCGTTGTCGGAAAACGGAACAATGTGTTTTGCTTTTACCGAGGATGTGGATACCAGACTTATATCCATCTGCAATAAGTGTATCTATGGTATCCCGGAAGGTAACCTCCAGGTAATTCTCCGGGAATACATGGAGCCTACGGCAAAGCCCGTTACTCTAAAAAGATTCGTGGAGGAAAATCCGGTTACAAGCCTGTTGGTAGTATCAGGTGTTTTCTTGCTTATCGTTTTGGCGTTTGTTACAGTAATGCTGGAAAAGAATAAGAGCGCGAGAAAGCAGGCGCTTGATGTACAGCGTTATGAGATGCTGACTTCATTGGTTGATGAGTATATTATCGAATATGATTACGCAACCGAAGTGTGCTTCTTTGACCATAAGCTTCAGGAGAGATTTGCGATAGACAGGAATGTTAAATTCAGCGCCAATCAGGATGAAGATGAAAACATTAACCGGATATTACAGAACTATCATCAGGCTCTTGAAGATAATAAAGAGACAACACAGCCCTTTAAACTAACGGATGTGGATGGAAACGAGCAGTGGTACCGATTGGTGTTCCATATTATTTACAAGAATGATGGTTCGCCCCGCAACGTAATTGGCAAGCTATGCAATGTGCAGAAAGAAGTGGAAGAGCTACAACAGATGGAGGATATTGCACTGCGAGATCCATTGACCGGAGTTTATAACCGAAAGGGCTTTGATAAGAGCCTGCGTCTTCTTGAGGAAAATGCAAAAGAGCACCAGCCTTTTTCTCTTGTAGTAATGGATTTGGATAATTTTAAGGGGGTAAACGACACTCTCGGACATGCAGGAGGAGATGCTGTGCTGCAGCTTCTGGCAGGAAAGCTTCAGGAAGTGTTTACAACAAATACTGTTATTGCAAGATTTGGCGGCGATGAATTTATGTTGTGTGTTTACAACACAGATAAAGAAAGAGTTGCGAAGCTCCTTGGAAAGCTGGTTAAGGAGATGGATATTAACTTCTTATATCAGGAACAGACAAGGAAGATTTCTATCAGTGTGGGCGCGGTTTTCTCTGACCGGCTGGAGGAATTCGATGCCTTGTTTGAAGAAGCTGACAAAGCACTGTACGAGACAAAAGAACGAGGAAAGAATGGATTTGTAATTAATGAATTGGCATAAAAAATCGTCGCTTTAAAGCGACGATTTTTTATGTTTTGCCCTCCGAACCGGCGATTTATAATTTAAAAAGCGTACCGATAATGTTGCGGGCAAGAGAAGCACCCACGTTACCCCCCAGCTTCTTACCAAAGGATCCTCCTACGGATTTTCCTAAGGTGTTACCGATTTCACGGCCGATAGTGCCGGCAGCGGAGCTGGCAACGCTCTTAGTTGCACGTTTAATTTGTTTCTGCCTTGCGGCAGCTTCCTTTTCCTCGGCCTTTTTGGCAGCGGCAGCTTCCTTCTCAGCCAGCTTTCTTGCAGCTTCCTCTTCCTTTGCAGCAGCTTCTTCTTCTGCCTCTGCAATTGCCTTACGCTGTAAGAATTCATGGGCAGATTCATCATCAATAGGATCTGCATATTTCATGTAAAGCTTACTGTAGCGGATTTCCTCGCTTCTAAGGCTTTGGTCGATAGGACCCATCTGGCTCTGTGGAGGAAGAATTGCGGTCTTTTGTACAATGGTAGGAACACCATCCTCATCTAACACCGATACCAATGCTTCGCCGATTCCCAGAGATGTAATCGCCTCATAAGTGTCAAATTCAGGATTGGGACGGAAGGAATCTGCAGCGGTTTTAACGCCCTTCTGCTCTGCCGGAGTATATGCGCGGAGAGCGTGCTGCACCTTATTTCCAAGCTGGGCCAATACCCCATCCGGGATATCCTTAGGGTTCTGGGTGATGAAGTATACACCTACGCCCTTAGAACGAATCAGTTTTACTACCTGCTCGATTTTCTCCAGTAGTTCCTTAGAAGCGTTATCAAAGAGAATATGAGCTTCGTCAAAGAAGAATACCATCTTGGGCTTATCTAAATCTCCGGCTTCCGGAAGAACTTCAAAGAGCTCAGATAACATCCAGAGTAAGAAGGTAGAGTACATGGTAGGATTGTTGAAGAGTTTCTCGCACTCTAAAATGTTAATCATACCCTTACCGCCCACTGCTTGGAACCAATCTTGTACATTCAGTGCCGGTTCGCCGAAGAATAAGTCGCCACCCTGGCTTTCCAGAGAGATAATAGCACGGATAATCGCCGCAAGACTCTGCTTGGACATATTTCCGTAGGTCAGGGAAAACTCCTTGGAATTCTCGCTGACATAGCTAATCATGGAGCGTAGGTCCTTGGTATCTACTAAAAGTAAATTCTCGTCATCTGCAATCTTGAAAATAACAGAGAGAATATCGGTCTGAATATCATTTAAATCAAGGATTCTGGCTAAGAGAAGCGGTCCCATCTCGGAAATGGTGGCGCGAAGAGGAATTCCCATCTCACCGTATACGTCCCAGAAGGTGGTAGGATAGCTGGTATATTCGAAGCCCTCCTTATCAAGGGAAAGTTCTTCAATCTTAGCGGAAACGGTCTTGGTAGGTGCACCGTTAGCAACCATACCGGATAAGTCACCCTTGATATCTGCTAAAAATACGGGAACGCCCAAATCACTGAAGCTTTCCGCCATTACCTTTAAGGTCACAGTCTTACCGGTACCGGTGGCACCTGCGATCATACCGTGGCGGTTAGCCATGGAAGGATATATAAATACTTTTTCGGAGCCTGCCTGCCCAATCCAAATCTTATCATTTGAAACCATAAATTTTGAACCTCCCTACGTTCCTTGCTAATTTTCATACATACATGGTATCATTAATAAAGAGAAAAATAAAGAATAAATCTTTTCTTTAGGAGGAGACAGATATGATTAAAAAATATAAATTTGGAAAACCCTTTGAAACCGAAGCGGTGGTAAAGGAGATTCCTGTGGAGGCAGGTAAGCCGGAGATTGGCGAGATTTCGGCGGAGGAAGGCTTTTGTCTTATCTATAAGATGACAGATGAGCTGGTAGTCTACGGTCTGGGAGAGGCGAACCGCGGCATTAATAAAAGAGGCTATAAATATGTAAGTCTCTGTAGCGATGATTTTAATCATACGGAGGACAAGCTGTCTTTGTATGGAGCACATAACTTTATTCTTCTTTCCGGAGAGAGTCAGGTGGGACTATTCTTTGATTATCCTGCAAAGCTGACCTTTGATATCGGTTACACACGTCAGGATACTTTGGCGGTTACTTGTGACGATGCGGATTTGTATCTGTATGTGATAACCGGAGAAAGTGCTTTGGATGTAGTAAAGCAGTTCCGCGAAATCATTGGAGGCAGCTATATACCCCCTAAGTATGCCTTTGGTTTTGGACAGAGCCGTTGGGGATACATGAATGCGGGTGACATTGATAGTGTGGTTGAAGGTTATCGCGGTAACAATATTCCTATTGATATGGTATATATGGATATTGATTACATGGTAGATTACAAGGATTTCACTGTAAATCCGGAAAGATTCCCTGACTTTAAGAGCTATGTGGCCGGGAAAAAGGAACAGAATATCCATTTGATACCCATTATTGATGCGGGTGTGAAGATTGAGGACGGCTATGATATTTACGAGGAAGGCCGGGACAAGGGATACTTCTGTAAGAGAGAGGATGGCAGTGACTTCGAGGCCTGCGTATGGCCCGGCTGGACACATTTTCCGGATTTCCTGAATAAGGATGCCAGAGAATGGTTTGGAAGCAAGTATAAGGTGCTGATTGACCAGGGAATTGATGGCTTCTGGAATGATATGAATGAGCCGGCTATTTTCTATAGTAGGGAAGGAATCAATGCTTTGGATGAGTGCGTGAAAGAAACTGCCAAGACAAAGCTGGATGCCAAGCCGGGCAAATTGGAAGAGCATTTCAATAAATTGCAGAATAACCACAAGGATTACGAACGTTTCTACCATAATGTGAACGGGGAGATGGTGCGCCATGATAAGGTGCACAATATCTACGGATACAATATGACCCGTGCCGCGGGGGAAGCGTTTAAGAAAATAGCTCCGGAGAAGGACATCCTGATGTTTTCTCGTGCATCCTATATCGGAATGCATCGTTATGGTGGCATCTGGACCGGTGATAATAAGTCCTGGTGGAGCCATATTTTACTGAATTTGAAGATGTTACCTTCCTTAAATATGTGTGGCTTTTTATATTGTGGCGCGGATTTGGGTGGTTTTGGTGACAATGCTACCAGAGACCTTTTGCTTCGCTGGTTGGCATTGGGAGTGTTTACGCCACTGATGCGTAATCATGCAGCGATCGGAACCCGTGACCAAGAGGCGTACCGTTTTGAGGGAATCGAAGATTTCAGACACGTAATCGGGGTTCGTTATCGACTAATACCATATCTTTATAATGCATATTTGAAGGCTGCCAAGGAGAACGATATGCTCTTTAAGCCCTTGGCATTTGTATATCCCGAGGACAAGCACTGCAAACAGGTGGAAGACCAGCTGATGCTTAGTGATGAGTTGATGATTGCGCCGGTTTACACCCAGAATGCGACCGGAAGATACGTATATCTGCCGGAGGAAATGATGTTTGTGAAGTTTATGCAGGACGGAAGTCTGAAGAAAGAGATTCTGGAAAAAGGCCATCATTATGTGGATGTGGCTCTGAATGAGGTGCCGTTATTTATCCGTAAGGGTTGCAGGATTCCTCTGGCTGAGGTGGCATTGTCCGTGCCGGAGATAGATGAGAGTAAGACGATGATGGTAGGTTACGAGATGTAACCATATGGGGGTTCCTTTCATAAGAAAGTTTTGGTATAATTTAAAATGTTATACTAAACATTGAAAGAAAAGGGTAAATGCGGCTATGAAAAGAAAATGGATGTGTTTATTAATGGCGAGTGCCATGGCAGTATCTTTGTTTGGGTGCGGTGGCGAAGTGGCAAGTGATGCTCCGGTGGAAGACCAGGTAGTGGAAAGTGCTTCTACAGAAGTTGCGGAACCGGAGCCGGAGTTACCAAGTGTAACACCTATTGAAATCGCAAAGAGTGAATTTGGTAATCCGGTGGGCGGTTTTAATGCAGAAGGAGTGCTTACCTATGGCGGCGACCCTTCCGTGCTGGTGGATGGAGATACTGTATATCTTTACACCGGACGTGATACGGCAGTGGGAGATGCGTATTTGATTCCGGACTATCAGTGTTACTCTACCACGGATTTGGTGAATTGGACTTATGAAGGTGTGGTACTCAGTGCGTCGGATGTTACCTGGGCGGATAGAAATGCAGCTTGGGCAGGGCAGGTGGCGAAGCATTATGATGCAGAGACCGGCAAGGATATGTACTATTTTTACTTCTGCTCCTGGGACAAGACGGACAGTGGTAAGCAGTCCATCGGTGTGGCAGTATCCGAAAGTCCTACCGGGCCTTTTGTAGATATCGGGGAAGCACTGGTGAAGGGGTCTTTTACCACAGATGAAACCTCTGCATGGAACGATATCGACCCTACAGTGTGGATCGAAACCGATGAAAATGGGGAAGAGCACAGATATCTTTGCTGGGGAAATTCGAAGCTGTATATCTGTGAGCTGAATGAAGATATGACATCTGTGAAGGATTATGATGGTGATGGAGAAATTGTCTTTGGCAATGACGTGATAAGTAAGGGCACGCCGGACTCCTTTACAGAAGCTGCATGGATTTATCGTAGACAGGATGAAGCAGGAAACTACTATGGTGATTATTACCTCTTCTATGCATATGGCTGGAGAGAACAGCTGGCGTATGCAATCACCGGTAATTTGATGAAGGGCAGATGGGTATTCGGGGATTATGTTATGGAACCTACCGCGACCTCTAATACCAATCATCCGGCAGTTTTTGATTTCCGGGGAAAGACTTATATCATTTATCATAACGGTTCCCTGCCAAATGGTAACGGTTACCGAAGAGTGGCTTGTATAGAGGAGATTGTGTTCGACGAGGACGGCTACGTGCTGTATACACAGGAGACAGCTACCGGTATCAGTGGCGTGAAGTCCACTCTGACTGCAGCAAACGGAGAGGTGCTAGCCCATGCATGGTTTAATAACTCCGCTGCAGATGCGTCTTATCCATATAAGGATGTGGCATTGGGAAGCAATCTGGATAAGTCTTCGGAGAATGATACCTATTGGGAAATCGTTCAGGGAAAGGCTGATGGGGATAACGTGTATTACGTTTCTATTGAAGCCTACAATAAGCCGGGCTTATATATCACTGCTTCGGAAGGTGCGGTAGCTTTGAGTCAGGATTATAACGGCAAGATGGCAGATGTGCAGACCTTTAAGACTGTGGAAGGATTGTCCGGGGAAGGCGTTTCCTTTGAATCCGTAGCTTTCCCGGGAATGTATCTCACACTGACCGGCGGCAGTGCAAGCCTGACAGATGGGACGGATGCGGCCGCATGCTCCTTTATTGTTGAGTAAGAGGGGAATTATTCAGATGAAACATAAGTTATTATCCATATTATTATGTTGTGTATTATTAACCGGCTGTGGCAGCGCACCGGTATCATCTGCAGTAGCAGAGGAATCACAGGCTACGGAGGCACCGGTAGTTACGGAAACACCCATAGAGGCAGAGCCGGAGGTTGTAGGCGTGCCCTTAAAGACCGATTATGTCACGGAAGAAATGTATGAGCGCGCCACAGCCTTTCTGGAGGGAGATTTGACCAGATTGGCAAAGGCTATGCGTAAGGCACAGGCCGGAGAGGAGATTACGGTAGCTACTATCGGAGGTTCCATTACGGAAGGCTACAGCTCCAGCACCTTTGGAAATTGCTATGCAACCATTTTCTACAGTTGGTGGGAAAGCTGTTTCCCGGATACTAAAGTGAATTACATCAATGCGGGTATCGGAGGTACACCTTCTTATCTGGGCGTTCACAGGGTGAAGCAGCAGGTGTTGGATGAGAATCCGGATGTGGTGATTGTAGAATTTTCCGTGAATGACGGCGCAGATAATTTTTATAAGAAGAGTTACGATAATTTGGTACGTAAAATTATGATGTCTGAGAATGAACCGGCGGTGTTGCTTCTTTTTACCACCCAGGAGGACGGAACCAATGCCCAGGAGAATGATTCTCTGATTGGATTTAAGTACAGACTTCCTATGATAAGTTACGGCAATGCGGTGCTTCCGTCCATCGAGAATGATGAGTTTACCTGGGATGATATATCTCCGGACAATGTACACCCAAATGATATGGGACATGCCATTATCGGAGAATTGCTTTATACCTATCTAAATGATGTGTACAGCAGACTGGATGAGATTTCAGAAGAAATCACACCATTTGATTACACATCTCTGACCAAGGAAAGCTACTTAAATGCGGACATGCTTGGTCCGGACGAGATTACACCGGCTCAGCTGGGAAGCTTTAAGGAAGCAAGGGTAAATACCTACTTTACCAAGAGTTGGCACACTGCTACCGGAGAAGAATCCATTATCTTCCAAAATGTGGAGGCTGCCAATATCGGTATCTGCTTCCAGCGAACCACTGATGGTACATACGGTCAATATGATGTGTATGTGGATGGAGAACCGGTAAAGACCTTGGATGGCGACTTCAAGAATGGTTGGGGAAGTGCCATTGAATCAGTGGAGGTGTATGTATCCGATGAGCCTGCCCTTCATACCATTGAGATAAAAAAGAACCCGGATTCCACCGCAGATTTGTTTACAGTACTGCGATTGTTAATCTCATAAGGAACTTAATCGAGCGAGAGCGTGTCAGAATAAAATACATCGTTTTGAACGGAGTAATTTCTAAACTAAATAGCATTGCTGAAAGTCCTTCGGTTAATATTTGGATAAGAAAATAAAACATCCTTGACTTTTGAAATGGTGGTTGCTAAAATGCAGAACTGTTGAAAATGAATAAATGACAGAAACCCGTTGACTTATACTTAGTGCGCAGGTCCCCGTTTTTGCCAATTTATGTACAAACGGAAAGGAAGACTAGAGATGATAGCACAAATTACAGCGGTGGCTATCTTTTTGGTAATGTTTGGATTCATTATAACCGAAAAGATAGAACGTCATTATGCAACACTCGGATGCGGAGCTGCTACATTGTTACTTGTATTTGGTTTATGCATGCGTGATTTGGGTGCTGCTTTGGAAACTCTGAATATTACGCCGATTTTTTCATTACACTTTTGGTATGAAGCAGGTACCTCGGCAGAAAGTTCCAGCGGCATTAACTGGGCAACCATCATATTTATTGCAGGAATGATGGTAATGGTGGAAGGAATGGCGAAGGCAGGATTTTTCCAATGGCTTTGCATGTCCATCGCCAAACTGGTGCGGTTTAAGACAAAACCTATTTTTATTACGTTTATGATTATGTCAGCAGTACTGGCAATGTTTATTGACAGCATTACAGTTATCCTGTTCTTGGCAGCGGTTACGGTAGAGCTGGCTCAATTATTAAAGTTTAATCCGGTTCCAATGATTTTAGCAGAAATTTTCTGTGCAAATCTAGGTGGTTCTGCCACCATGTGTGGTGATCCTCCTAATATTATTATCGGAACCTCTCTGGGATACAGCTTCGGGGATTTCTTGGGCAATACAGGATTAATCGCTGGAATTTCTCTTATAGTTGTTGTAATATATTTTTATCTGGTATTCAGAAAAGAGCTTGTATCAGATGTAAACATGGATATGGCAGACGCTTCCAAATATACGTATAAGATAGGAAATAAGAGAAGTTTTGTAATAAGTTGTATTATTTTCGGGCTGGCAGTAGTTCTGCTCGTAACGCATGCGCAAACAGGGCTTACGGTAGCTACAATAGGTTTGTTCATTGCTGTGCTTACTTTGGTTGCAGCAGGGAAATCCGCTTTAGAACTTTTGAAAAAGGTCGATTACAAAACGCTTTTATTCTTTATAGGCCTTTTTGTAGTAGTTGGCGGTCTGGAACAAACCGGAGTATTAGAAGTAATAGCAGCATTTATTGGAAGAATCAGCGGTGGAAATATGTATCTGATGGTAGCTATTATCATTTGGATATCGGGTATTGCCAGTGCATTTATAGATAATATTCCTTTTGCGGCCACAATGATTCCCATTATAAAGAATCTTTCCGTAGCGGAGAATATAGGACTTCCGATTTTGGCATGGACACTTGTCATGGGAACGGATATCGGAGGAAGTGCAACACCTATCGGTGCATCTGCAAATGTAGTGGGTACCTCAGTGGCGGCAAAAGAAGGACATCCTATAAGTTGGGGCAGATACTGTAAGGCAATGGTTCCGGCAACTATAATCGTGCTGGTTATTTCCATGGTATGTATCTGGTTTAGATATCTATAGGAGGTGTGTTGCAATGGAAGAAAAACAATTTATCATTTCCATAGGCAGAGAATTTGGAAGTGCCGGACATGAAATAGCGGAAGAGCTTTCCAAAAGATTTCAGATTCCGTTATATGACTATCACCTGATGCGTGAGATAGCAGATGAAAAGAAAGTTAGCGTTCGGAATTTAGAGCCCTATGATGAAATCCCGAAAAAGGGATTCGGCTCAAGAACGGTAAGGGGATACAGCAATTCACCCCAGGAAAATATTGCGTATATGCAGTTTGAATTTTTAAAGAAAAAGGCAAGTGAAGGAAAATCCTTTGTAGTCGTTGGTCGTTGTGCAGAGGAAGCGTTAAAGGAATTTAGCGGCTTAATTACCATTTTCATACTTGGTGATATGGACAAGAAAATTGAACGTATCTGCAAACTTTATGGGATTGATGCTAAGAAGGCCGGGAATCTGATACTGGAACAGGATAAAAAGCGAAAGAATTATCACAATTATTTCTGTGAAGGCAAGTGGGGAGATTCCAGAAACTATGAGTTTTCTATAAACAGTAGCAAGCTTGGGGTTCCGGCTACTACGGATATGATTGAAGACTATATTAGAAAAAGATTACAATATATATAAAAATGATAGAAGCACTATCTTTTCATATCATGAAAAGATGGTGCTTTTTTAATTGTGCAAAAAAGCGAAAATTTATTTTAGCAAAAACTAAAAAATAAAAGTAAAAACTAAAAGAACTTAACTTAAAAAATTTTTTAAGTTGTAAAAATACAATATCTAGTTAAATAAAAAACAAAATACTGTATTTATAGTACTAGAAGTTGGTACCAAGGTACTGTGTGCAATTTGACGATAGCAACAAAGAAATAGGAGAAGTTTTTGACAAAGTGCATAAAAAAGGTTGCAAAACTCGGTTTCGTGTAGTAATATTCAATTAAGGTTAAATTAACTTAAATTAACTTAAACAGAAAAGAAAGAGCAGATTAATGAGAAAGTTTATCAGTAAAGTTGGCTTAGTCACAACAGCGTTCTTATTAACCGGCTGTTCTGGTGAAGTCCAGGAGCCTGTGGCCACCGAAGCACCGAAGGTTTATGGTTGGGAGGATGCGATGGTTTACGAAGCGGAAGCCGGAACATTGGTTGGAAATGTAAGAATCAATAAGGGAATCGTGGAAGGCTTTGAAAAGGCGGTGGAAGATACCTTGACCGTGAAAATACAGGTGGAAGAAACCGGGTTCTACGATATTAACGTGTCCAGCAAATCTATGGATGGTAATTACAAAGAGAATTACGTGTATGTGGATGGAGAAAAGCTGGGAACGGTTGCAGTAGAAGGTGAGAAGTTTACAGATTCTATAATGAGACGCATCTATATGGAAGCCGGAGAGCATGATGTAAAGATTGAAGCTTACTGGGGCTGGATTGCAGTGGATAAGCTGGAGGTTAAGAAGTCAGATGAACTTGACCCATCCAGATTGGAAATTGAGCCGGTGCTGGTAAATGCTAATGCTACGGATTCAGCAAAGCGTCTGATGACTTATCTCTGTGATATTTACGGGACTGATATTTTATCCGGTCAGTACTGTGACACAGGCATGTACGGTAATGAAAATGCAGTTATCTGGAAGACCACAGGCGGCAAATATCCTGCAATCCTTGGTCTGGACATGATTGAATACACACCTTCCCGAGTTGCCAACGGTAGTAGCTCAGAGGCAGTTGAGCATGCCATCGAATGTTGGGAGAACGGTGGAATTATTACTTTCTGCTGGCATTGGAATGCTCCGGAGAAATACATTACAGGCAAATGGTATTCTGCATTTTATAAAGAACATACCAACATCGATTTGGCGAAGATCATGAGCGGGGAAGATCAGGAAGGCTACGACCTGTTGATGGCAGATATCGATGCTATTGCACAGCAGCTGTTAAGACTTCAGGAAGCAGATGTTCCTGTTCTGTGGAGGCCACTTCACGAGGCCAGTGGCGGATGGTTCTGGTGGGGCAATGCCGGAGCGGATGCTTATAAAGAGTTGTACATATTGTTATATGACAAGCTGACGAATGAATACGGATTAAATAACTTAATCTGGGTATGGAATGGTCAGGATAAGGATTGGTACCCGGGTAATGAATATGTAGACATCATCGGTGAGGATATTTATCCCGGCGAAAAGGTATATACACCACAGACCGCCAAGTACTTAGAGGTTTTGGATTATACAGATGCGAAGAAGATGATTATTCTTTCGGAGAACGGCTGTATGTTTGACCCGGATCTGGCAATCAGGGATGGTGCAATGTGGGGTTCCTTCGCAACCTGGGGCGGTGAGTTCATCAGCGAATCTTCTACCTTAATGTTCTTGTCAGAGCAGTACACAGAAGAAGAGATGGTAAAGAAAGTATATAATCACGAGCATGTTATCACACGAGATGAGCTTCCGGATTTGAAAAATTATCCGTTAAGGGAAGAGTAGTTTCAAGGAGATATAGATGAAGAATAAAGGTTTCAAGAAAATATTAAGCATATGTTTATCTGCTGCATTTGCTCTTTCCATGGTACAGGGAATGCCGGTACAGGCAATGACTGACACCACCATGGAGGAGTATGAGGAGTTAATCGGTACCTATTCGATAGATGCTTCTGTTCTCGGTTATAACGAGTATGTAGCTTCCTATCCGGCAGATTATCCGGAAAAGGAAATTGTGATTTCCGCAGCGGATTTTGTCAGATATGAAGATGGTGGCGAAGCTGTGGCTCCGGTTACCTATGATGATTATGAGAACGTACCGGGCGGTGGCAAAAGCGTATATACTTCCGAAGAAGCACTCATTGAATATGAGTTTACCGTAGAGGAAAGCGGATTCTATGATATTTCCCTTCTTTATTATCCTATTGAAGGTAAGAATTCTGAAATCCAGAGAGCTTTCTTCATTGATGGGGAGCTTCCTTATGGTGAACTTTCTCTTATTGAATTTAACCGTGTCTGGACCAATTCCGTATTTGATCTGGTGACCGATGAGAACGGCATCACTGTGAAAAATTGGGAAAAGGACAATCAGGGAAACGACGTAAAGCCGGGAACCATGGAAATTCCGGAGTGGGTAGAGAGTTATCTTTACGATAGTAACGGATATATAGTAACACCACTAAATATTTATCTGGAGAAGGGTGTGCACACCCTTAGCATTGTTTCTCAGAGAGAACCAATGCTGCTCCACCAGATTATCTTTAATAATAGTAAGGATATAGAAGACTACGCTTCCTACAAAGCATCTGTGGATGCCAAAGGAGCAAAGGATACCACTGGTGCGAATATTCGTATCGAGGCCGAAACAGCTGTAAAAACGTCCTCCCAGATGTTGTATCCAAGACAAGACCAGTCTTCACCGGCGGTGTATCCATCCAGCCCCAAGGTGCTTCTCAATAACACCATTGGCGGAACCTCATGGCAGGATGCCGGTAAATGGATTGAGTGGGAATTTGAAGTACCGGAAAGTGGTTACTACAATATTTCTATGTTCTGTAAACAGAACTTCGTAAGAGGTATTGATGTCTGCAGAAGAATCCGTATTGATGGGCAGGTTCCTTTCTCTGAATTGAATGATTACGGTTTTTCTTATGAGCAGAGCTGGCGAGAAGAAACCTTCCAGGATGAAAGCGGCAATCCTTACAGCTTCTACTTGGAGGCAGGAAAGCATACACTTCGCATGGAAGTAGTATTGGGTGATATGGCAGAGATTATCAGCACTGTTCAGGAAGCGGTACAGCAGCTGAACAGTATTTATCGCCAAGTGATCTATATTACCGGTGTAGCACCGGATCAGTATCGTGACTATCAGATTGAAGCAACTCTTCCGGGATTGGAAGCGCAGCTGGTAGATACTAAGGGGCTTTTGGATGAGGCTCTTGCAGCATTGGAGATTACCGCTGGTAATAACTCTGATAAGCTGACCGTGCTTCGTACTATGATTGACCAGTTAGAAGAATTGATTGAAGACCAGGAGCGTTTTACGGAGGTAATTGCTTCCTATAAAGTAAATGTGAGAGCGTGTGGTAACTGGATTACACAGGTACTTCCGCAGCCACTTCAGATTGACAGAATCATGGTTTACTCACCGGACAGCAAGGCGGAAATTGAGGATGACAGCTTCCTTTCCAGAGCCGGATATGAAATTAAGAGACTTTATTACTCCTTCATCGTGGACTATAACCAGATTGGTAATGTGGTGGAAGAAGGAGAGGACAGCAAGATTTTAACTCTTTGGGTTGGTACCGGACGTGATCAGGCAAATGTTATCAAGGCTTTGATTGACGAGAGATTTACCAATGAAACCGGCATCAGCGTAAATGTACAGTTGGTTGATATGAATACTCTTCTCCGTGCAACTCTTGCGGGAGAGGGACCGGATGTGGCAATTCAGGTAGCAAACACCAACGGTATTGCCGGAGCAGTACTTAATACAGGTAATGATACTCCTGTAAACTATGGACTTCGTAATGCAGTACTGGATTTAACCCAGTTTGAGGATTTTGAGGAAGTAACCCAGAGATTTTCCGAAAGTGCACTTGTACCCTTCAGCTTTGACGGTGCAACCTATGCACTGCCGGATACCCAGACCTTCCCGATGATGTTCTATCGCAAGGATATCTTAGCGGAGATTGGACTTGAGGTTCCTACTACTTGGTCAGAAGTTAAGGTGGCAATGACCGTACTTGCTAAGAATCAGATGGAGTTCGGTATGTTACCAAGTGAGCAGATATATGCAATGCTCCTGTTCCAGAATGGCGGAGAGTATTACACCGAAAACGGTGATGCATCTGCATTGGATTCCGATATCGCAGTAAGCACCTTCAAGGAGTACTGCGAGTACTACACCGATTATAAATTGGATAAGGCAACCAGTGTGGAAGAAAGATTCCGTACCGGTGAGTGTCCGATTATTATTTCAGATTACACTACTTACAACAACCTGCAGGTATCCGCACCCGATATTGCCGGACTTTGGGACTTCACCGTAGTTCCCGGCGCATTGCAGGAAGATGGCAGTATCCTTCATACCACAGGTAGTACCGGTCTGGCTGACATCATCATGGCAGACACGGAGTACCCGGAAGAATGCTGGGAGTTCTTAAAATGGTGGACCAGCGCAGAGACCCAGACCCTCTATGGTAGAGAAATGGAGAGCTTGATGGGCGCCAGTGCAAGAGTTGCCACAGCTAACTTGGAAGCCCTTGGAAATCTGTCATGGCCGATTCGTGATTATAGAGAAATTATGGAGCAGTATTCTCAGGTTCGGGGAATTCCTCAGGTGCCCGGCGGATACTACTCATGGCGTAACTTAAACAATGCATTCTACAGTGTAACCACTGATTCTTCATCAACAGGAAGAACAAGCGTTGCAACACCAAGGGAAGAGCTGATGGATAAGGTACTCTATATTAATGCAGAAATTGATTACAAGAGAGAAGAATTTGGCTTACCGATTGCCGGTGAGTAGAAAGGAGGAAAACATGGACACACAAGAAATGACCATATCTCAGGAAGCTTTGGATATTGCAAAAAAGCAGGCTTTGCTTAGCTACCAGATTAAAAGAAATAAAGCATCCTACTTTATGCTGGCACCATATTTTATTCTGTTTTTCTTCTTTACCGTATTGCCGGTAGCGATATCCGTAGGCTTGTCTTTTACGCACTTTAATATGTTGGAAATGCCCACTTTTGTAGGCTGGAAAAATTACATTAAGCTGTTTTTAGAGGATGACATCTTTATGATTTCCTTGAAGAACACCTTGCTCTTTGCAGTAATCACAGGACCGATTTCTTATATGCTGTGTTTACTCTTTGCATGGATTATCAATGAGTTCAAAGGAAAGGTGAGAGCCTTCCTTACCTTGATTTTCTATGCGCCATCCATTTGCGGTAACGCATACTTGGTTTGGAACTTAATCCTTACCGGTGACCGCTATGGATACTTAAACGGTATTTTGCTTGAGCTGGATATCATCAACGAAGCAAAGCTTTGGATGCAGACAGAAAAGTACGTTTTACCCGTACTTATTGTAGTTCAGCTCTGGTTATCCTTAGGAACCGGTTTCCTTTCCTTCATTGCAGGTCTTCAGACCGTGGATAAGAGCTTATACGAGGCGGCAGCCTTAGATGGTGTTAAGAACCGCTGGCAGGAGCTTTGGTATGTAACTCTTCCGGCAATGAAGCCGCAGCTGATGTTCGGTGCGGTAATGCAGATTACCCAGTCCTTTGCGGTAGCGGATATCTCCATTAACTTGGCAGGTAACCCATCTGTAAATTATGCCGGTGCAACGGTAGTAACCCATCTTCTGGACTATGGTTCCACTAGATTTGAAATGGGCTACGCATCAGCAATTGCAACCGTACTCTTCCTGTTAATGGTAGGTACAAATAAATTAGTTCAGAAAGTTTTAGGAAGGGTAGGCGAGTAAATTGGCAAAAAAAGATTATACAAAACCAAAAAAACGACTCTTCCGAAAACGCGAGAAGCAGTTAAATCGTTCCTTTGCGGGAAACTCACTTTTGTTCTTTATCATGTTTATCTGTGGTATTTTCATGGTTTTACCGCTGGTCATGATAGTGAACAACGCATTGAAGCCGCTGGATGAGCTGTATCAGTTCCCACCGAAAATCTTCGTGCGAAATCCTACTCTGGAGAACTTCTCCGACCTGTTCGTTCTTATGAACGATTCCTGGGTCCCGTTCTCCAGATATATCTTAAACACCATCATCATTACTGGTGGTGGAATGGTAGGACACGTAATTGTAGCTTCCCTTGCAGCTTATCCTTTGGCTAAGCATAAATTTCCGGGAAAGAATATTCTTTTCAGCATGGTAGTACTCTCCATGATGTTCTCATGGACGGTTACACAGATTCCGCAGTACCTGATTATCTCGGCATTGCATATCAACAATACCTATGCAGCACTTATTTTACCGGCATGGTCTTTTGGTATGGGACTTTACTTGATGAAGCAGTTTATGGAGCAGCTTCCGGATTCCCTGATGGAATCCGCCAGACTGGATGGTGCAGGTGAGTGGAAGATTTTCTGGGAGATTGTTATGCCAAACGTAAAGCCGGCATGGCTTACTCTGGCAATCTTCCAGTTCCAGCAGATGTGGGGCAACACCGGTTCCTTATTCCTTAGAGATGAAGAGTTAAAGCCTCTCCAGTTCTCACTCCAGCAGATTACTGCCGGTGGTGTAGCCAGAGCAGGTGCGGCAGCAGCCGTAACATTCATCATTGCAGCAGTACCGATTGCATTCTTCTTGATTTGTCAGAGTAATGTCATAGAGACAATGACAACATCCGGTATGAAAGATTAAGGGAGGAGAGTTATGAAGCTTAAGATTTATGCAAAGCGCTTAGTATCCGCTCTCCTTACAGCAGTGGTACTGGCGACAGGCGTAGGAAGCGTAGCAGAGGCGTCCAGCCTTCCATACAGCTCCTACAACTATACTTATTGGGAGGATATCGTGTTCACTCCCGCAGCATATGTTCCAAGATCCTCCGTATCAGGAACCAGACTTGAGTTTGGCGGAGAATCCATCGGAGCATTTGTGAATCCTCAGGATTTGTGTAAATCCCCATCCGGTGACATCTTTGTGGCGGATACGGGAAATAACCGAATCGTAGTGCTGAATTCTGATATGACACAGGTAATTAATATCGTTACTTCCTTTGATAACAACGGAATGGAAGATACCTTCAATGCACCTTATGGTGTGGCAGTGTCAGACAGTAACCAGCTTTATATTGCAGATTCACAAAATCGTAGAATCGTGGTTCTGAATAAGGACGGTTCTCTTGCAAGAATTATTGAAAATCCTACATCAGAGGCTTTGGAAGACGGCTTCGTGTTCACTCCTCTGAAGGTGGCAGTAGATTACGCAGACCGTGTGTACTGTATCGCACAGAAGATGTACGAAGGTATCATGGTATTTGAGACCAACAATGAATTCGCAGGATTCTTCGGAACCATTTCCGTAGACATTACTCTATGGGAAAAGTTCTGGAGAAAAATAGCAACCAAGGAAGAGCGTAGCAAATCCCAGTTGTTCATTCCTACAGAATTTACCGGTATCGACATTGATCCCAGCGGATTTGTATATGCATCCAATATTGATTCCAATGCCATTCAGGGTGTAAGAAGACTGAATCCAAAGGGCGAGGATGTTATTAAAAAAGGTGCTAATGAAAACCTGGGTGGTGATTTACAGTATGAAGGTAACACCGATTACTCCGGACCATCCCAGTTTACCGATGTAGTATACCGTAACAATGGTATCTACTCCTGCTTAGACAGAAAGCGCGGACGTATCTTTACTTATGATCACGAAGGTAATCTTCTTTATATCTTCGGTGGAATGGGAACCCAGGCGGGAACCTTCTCCATGCCTGTGGCAATCGAGGATGTAGGCGGTTATATCGTAGTATTGGATGCAGCCAGAGCGGAGATTTCCTATTTTGAGCCTACGGAGTACGGAAAGCTGATTAATGAGGCGGTTTCCTTACGGTACGATGGTGATGAGGCACAGGCAGTAGAAATCTGGAAGCAGGTACTTATCCTAGATGAAAATAACGAGCTTGCCAATACCGGTATCGGTAAGGCTTACCTGACAGCAGGTGATTATGAAGAGGCTATGAAATACTTAGAGCTGGGAAGAGCAAGAGATTACTACTCAGTAGCATTTAAGCGATTCAGAAACGATGTGCTTACTGCCAATGCCAATGTATTTTTGACGGGAGCAGCAATCGTTATCGCAGCGTTTGTGGTTTATAAACAGGTGAAAAAACGAAGGAAGGGGGAAAGACGAAATGGGTAAATATTTTTCAAAAGAGAAGTGGTCATATCTGCTTTACACACTTTCTCATCCCATGGATGGCTTTTACTGGATTCGTCACCAGGAGAGAGGAAGCGTCCCTATTGCAATCCTGGCGGTAATTCTTTTCTCCTTCAGTTTTTCTGCGAACAGATTATTAGCAAGCTTTGTAGTAAATGATCTGGACCCTCGTGGGGTAGATAGTTTATACGAGCTCTGTGGTATCTTAGTGTTCTTTTTACTTATGTGTGTCAGCAACTGGTCCGTAACTTGTTTAATGAACGGGGAAGGACGTATGAAGGACATCACTATTGCGGTGGGCTACAGTACAGTACCCATTACTGTATCACTCCTTTTAGGAACCATTGTCAGTCAGGTAGTTGCAGATGATGAGCAAGCGTTTTATACCATCTTAATCGGTATCGGAATCGCATACGGACTGATTATGATGCTTATCGGAATCATGCAGGTGCACAATTACACATTGGGAAAGACACTGATTACCCTGTTTTTAACCTTTGTAGCGATGCTGATTATTATCTTCATTACCTTACTTCTGGCAAATATGCTCAGTCAGGTAGTGACATTCTTTAAAAGTATTTACACAGAAATCATATTTAGGGGATAAGGAGGCAAGGGCATGAAAGCATCAAAGAAACAAAAAATTAAAAAGCCTATGAGCCTGATGAAAAAAATCCTGCTTGTTATCCTCGCTGTGGCAGCTGTAATCGGTATCATTTATCTGGCGTATTACCTGATAAATTACACCTTTTACGATAAATATGAGGATTATCTAACCTCTTATGAATATGAAGAGGGCGCAGATTATCATACACTTTCCGATTCAGGAAAGGAAGTAGTGGGAATGGATCTGGTGGCAGAGAATGATACGTTAAAGCTCTACACCAATACCGAAACTGCGGAAATTGCAGTCTATGATAAGAGAAATGGTGAGATCACCTACTCAAATCCACAGGATGCTGATGAAGATTCCATCGCAAACGGTACCAATAAGGACTACATGAAATCCCAGTTTATCCTGTACTACTACAATGCAGATGTAAAATCCGGTACCTTTGATTCCTACAGCATGGCGGTAGAAAAAGGCCAGTTGGAAGTAGAGTCTATTGAAAACGGTGTTCGTTACATTTACACCTTAGGTGATTTTGAAACCAGCAGAACCGGAAATATTCCGCTCTACATAACGCCGGAGCTTTTAGCAGACCTGCAGAGCAAGGTAGATGAGAAAACTGCTACCAGCTTAGGACGCTACTATGGCGAAAGTGAAACCGTGGAGGGAATGCTGGAGCTGAATGGTGTTATTCAGCGAAATGTAAAGACCATTGCTAAGATTCAGGGCTGGTTCGATGAGCTGGGCTGGACCGATGAGCAGTACGAGGAGCAGATGGCACTGGCAGGTGTGGAAGTGGAACAGCCTATTTCCTTTATTGTACCTGTAGAGTATCGCTTAAACGGAGACAGTGTGGACGTATCCATTCCTACTTCTCAGATTGAGGAGTTTGGTGGCGGAAGCGTTTATCGTATTCAGCTCCTTCGTTATATGGCAGCAGCGGACATGGAGGAAGAGGGCTACATGGTAGTTCCCAACAGCTCCGGTTCCTTGATTAACTTTAATAACGGTAAAACCAATGTTGCACAGTATTCACAGTACATTTACGATTTGGATCCGATTTCAGCAAACTATACCACTACCGAAAATCTTGATAGTGTAAAGCTTCCTCTTTTCGGTATCTGTAGGGAAGACACCAGTGTACTTGCTACTGTGGAAGATGGTGCCACCATTGCGCAGATTACTGCCGGTGTATCCGGAGTATACGGTGAATATAATTATGTATACCCAAGCTTTACCTTACGTACTGCAGATAACCTGCAGATGTTCGGCGATTCCGCAACAGAGGTATATGTACTTGAGCCGGAAATGTATGATTGCAACCTGACAGTGAAGTATACCTTCCTCACTGAGGAAAATAAGGGCTATGCAGGACTTGCGAATTATTACAGAAACAGACTTCTTGCAGAGGGAAGACTGAAGGATAATGACACTAGCGGAGATATTCCTTTCTACTACGATATTATCGGCAGCGTGAAAGAGACTTCCCATATCTTAGGTGTACAGTATCTTCACAACTTTGCGATGACAACCTTTGAAGAGGCAGAAACGATTTTCAAAGAATTTGCAGCAGCCGGGATTACTAATCAGGTAATGAATTACCAGGGCTGGATGAATGGTGGTTACTACCACGATACAGCGGATAAGATTCGCGTGGTATCAAAGCTTGGTGGTAAGAGCGGTTTAGAAAGATTAAATGAAACCGTCGCAGCAGGCGGTGGACGTTTCTATGGTGATGTGGCATTCCAGAACGTATCCTTTGTAGATGACGGATTCAACTACAGCGCAGAGGGGTCCAGATATTACGGAGCAGGATATGTAGTAAGCTTCGGTCTGGTAAATCCCACTACCTTAAGGGCAACTTCCGGACTTGGCTATTACGAAAACAAATACGACTTACTTTCACCAAAGTATTTGCCAAGATATGTTGATAAGTTTTCTTCAAAGATTACAAAGATGGATGTTGACGGCGTTTCCTTAAGAGATTTAGGAAATTACTTACACTCTGATAAGAAACGAACCAATGTAATTACCAGAGAAGAAGCATATGATGTAGTGATGGGACAGTGGGAGACCTTAGAGACCACAGGTAAGAATTTGATGGCTACCGCAGCTAATGATTACACCTTTGGTTATGTTACCGATATCATCAATGCACCGATTATGCCCAATGATTTCTTTATCGTAGATGAAGACATTCCGCTCTATGAAATGATTATTCACGGAAATATCAATTACTCTACAGAGCTTTTGAATTTCTATGACCAGCAGGATATGACGGAAGTCATCCTGAATATGATTGAATATGGTGCAGCTCCTCACTATGTATTTACATGGGAGGAATCCAGCGAGATGAAGCAGACAGCTCTGAACCGCTACTATGCTACAACTTATGCGAATTGGAAGGATGAAGCAATGGATGTATACAATCAGGTGAATGCAGCCCTGAAGGAAGTGTCCGGTGCAACCATGATTAATCACGAAATTATTGAAGAAGATTTACGTAAGGTGACATATGACAATGGTGTCAGCATCTATGTAAATTATAGCAACGACGACAAGAGTATTGATGGTATTACTATCAAGGCAAATAGCTACGAAATGGAGGGGATTTAAATATGGCAAAGAAAAAAGCTAAATTATCTCTTCTTCAGAAGCGTATGCGAACCGGATATTTATTTATCCTTCCCTGGTTTATCGGATTCGTACTTTTCTATGTACGTTCTCTGATAATGACCGGACAGTTCGCATTTTCGGAGCTGACCATGAATGCCGGGGAAGGCGGATACTCCCTGACCTTTACGGGACTTGATAATTTTATCTATGCTTTCCGTGCACATGCGACCTTTAAGCAGGTGTTGACCACTTCTATCGGCAACATGCTGGTGGATGTTCCGCTGATTATTTTCTTCAGCTTGTTTATGTCGCTGCTTTTGAATAAGAAATTCCCGGGAAGATTCATTGTGAGGGCAATTTTCTTCCTGCCGATTATTTTAAATGCAGATGCAATAACCGCTGCACTTGAGCTTTCTGCAGCTATGATGAATGGTGGTATCTCTACCATGGCAACCGAAGTGGTAGAAAATGCAACCGCAACAAGCTCCGGTATGAGCATGGATTACTTTATTGACCTGTTCATGAGTCTTGGTATTCCGACCTCGCTCTTGGATTATGTAATGGCTGCCGTAGCCCGCATTAACGATATTATCTCCGCTTCCGGCGTACAGATCATTATCTTTATTGCAGCACTTCAGTCTATCACACCTTCCATGTATGAGGTAGCTAAGATTGAGGGTGCTACCGGTTATGAAACCTTCTGGAAGGTAACCTTCCCAATGGTAATGCCTCACATCGTTACTAATGTGGTGTATACCATTATTGATAACTTTGCTCGAAGCGAGGTTGTTGAGCTTGCTTACGATACAGCGTTTACGCAGTTCAATTACGGACTCAGTTCTGTATTCAGTTTAGTAAGTACTATTATTACATGTATTATTTTAGTGGTAGTAGTCGGCTTCATTCAGAAGAAGACCTTCTATTATAACTAAGAGAAAGGAGAAAGAGCGATGACACAATATTTAGACAGAGTAGCTAAAACATTTCAAGATGAAGATCAGCGAAAAAGTCTGTTCAATGATGTGAAAAATCTATTAATCAGCATCGGACGAATCGCTATTTTGGTGGGTGTAAGCTACGTAATTCTTTCTCCGATAATCGGTATTATCGTTAATTCCTTCTCTTCCAATAAGGATGCGGTAAATCCGATGGTATACGTATTACCACATGAGCCTACTTTAGAGAAATATAAGCTGGTAATTGAGCGTATGGATTATCTGCCGACCATGCTTAAGGATCTGGCTTATTCAGCATCCCTGATGGTGCTTCAGATTCTGGTATGCTCCATGGTAGGATATGGATTCGCAAGATTTAATTTTCCGCTGAAATCTCTCTTGTTTGGATTTGTTGTGGTAATGATTGTTATTCCGGGACACAGTATTATGCTCCCTTTGTACATGACGTTTAAGGAATTTGACCCTCTTGGCCTGGCAACTGCCATTACAGGAGCACCTATCAATCTGATGGGTACACCCATACCGATGTATATTATGACCGTTTTCGGCTGTGGTGTCCGTTCCGGACTTTACATCTACATTTTTAACCAGTTCTTTAGAGGCCTTCCTAAGGAAATCGAAGAAGCGGCATTTGTAGATGGTGCGGGGGTATGGTACACCTACTTCCGAATTATGTTAGTAAACGCTATGCCTTCTGTCATTACAGTTGCAGTTTTCTCTCTTGTATGGCAGTTCAATGATACGTTCTATGCAAACCTGTTCCTGATTCCGGAAAATATCGTAATCAGTAAGAAGATTTCTTCTCTTCAGATGGTAATTGCAAACGTAGATAAGATTCTGGAAGCAAATATTCAGGAGCTTTACCTGGATGCCGGAATTGTTCTGGTTATTCTGCCGATAGTAATCATATATTGTCTGCTCCAGAGACATTTCATTGAAGGCGTAGAACGAAGCGGTATTGTTGGTTAGTCCTAGAGGGATTAACCTTAAAATCAACTTACACAATCAAAGGAGGATGAAGAAGTTGAAAAAGAAATTATTAGCAACACTTTTAGCCAGCTCTATGGTATTTGGCCTTGCAGCTTGCGGCGGTTCAGCAGAAACACCTGCTGCATCCGAACCTGTAGAAAGTTCTGTAGAAACACCAGTAGAATCTTCTACAGAAGCAACTCCTACCGAGGAGCCTGCTCCTGAGGTAGTACCTGCAAGTATTGATTTCGAGGACGGAAAGATGGACTTCGTATCAATGTATATGCAGGCAGGTAACTCAGACAACAGTGAGTTATCAATTGTTGACAAGGACGGAAGCAAGAAATTATACGTTAAGAACGTAGACGGAAAGGTTTCTTACGTTGGTTTTGATCTTACAGCGTTACTTGGAGCAAATGTAGCAAATGTAGCTACTATCGAAATGACTATTACTACCGAACATGAAGGCGGCTTCAGTGCTACTTCCGGTAATATCATTTCTTGGGCAGGCGCTGATCTTGTAGAATACAAGGATGCATGGTCTGTTTACATGGAAAGCAAGAACCCTAACAAGGCCATCGCAAAGATTGAAGAGGGTGAAGAATTTGCAGCTGATGCAAATAATATCATGATTGTAACCATGGATACCGATAACGGTCCCGATGAAGAAAACGGTGTAGGTAGCTTCTATATTGATGATGTACGTTTCTTAGACAAAGATGGCAACTTAATTACCGCAGATACTTCTGTAGCATTTGTTGGTCCTGAAAGCTTTGCTCCTACCGGAGTGGATATGTCTAACCTTTGTGCTTTAACCGGCGCAGCTGAGGTAGAAGGCTTCCAGAAGGCACAGGCAGCATGGACGCAGGATGGTGTGGAATTAACTCAGGAAATGATTGATAAGTTAGTTCCCGGTTCTGTAATCGAAATCTCTTACACTAGTGAGACCGGTAATATGTGGATCGTAATGCCATGGGCAACCGCAGGCTGGATGAGAGTTGGCGATGGTACCAATGGTAAGTCTTATATAAACGGTTCTCAGAACATTTGTCAGGTAACCTACGAGCAGATCGAAGAATTCTGTGGCGAAGATAAGAGCACTTGGGGAGCAATGCTTCAGTGTGAGTCTGATGGTGCATGGGAAGTTTACAGTGTGAAGATTGGTCAGGCTGCTCCTGTATATGCATTATCTAATGTAACTGAAGTTACAGATTTCGTAGTAAGTGAGGGCGCATGGACTCAGAACGGTATCGAGCTTCCTCAGGAAGTATGGGATGCATTCGGTCCGGGCATGGCACTTGAGTTTACATACAGCAGTGAAACCGGAAAACTTTGGGCAGTAATGCCATGGGCAACCGCAGGTTGGATGAGAGTCGGCGACGGTACTAACGGTCAGGCAGTATGCTACGACGGTAAGTGCTACGTTACCTACGAGCAGATCGAAAGCTTCTGCGGCGAAGATAAGAGTACCTGGGGAGCAATGCTTCAGGCAGAGTCTGATGGCGCATGGGAAGTATACGGCTTAAAGATTGGTACTGTTTCTGAGATGAAGATGGTTAACAACAATGTGGAAATCGAAGGCTTCCAGAAGGCACAGGCAGCATGGACCCAGGATGGTGTGGAATTAACTCCTGAACAGCAGGCATTATTAGTTCCAGGCAGTGTAATTACCTTTAAGTTCAGCAGTGAGACCGGAAAACTTTGGGCAGTAATGCCATGGGCAACCGCAGGCTGGATGAGAGTTGGTGACGGTACTAACGGAACCGCAGCTTGTAAGGATGGCATTTGCCAGGTTACCTATGAGCAGATTGCAGAATTCTGTGGTGACGACCCAAGTACCTGGGGAGCAATGCTTCAGGCAGAATCTGATGGTGCATGGGAAGTTTACAGTGTAACAATTGGACAGAGTAAAGTGACTGAGACTGAGGAATAGTATATAAGGAGATTAAAACCATGAAAAATATCAAGAAATTTTTAGCACTTGGCCTTACTGGCGCAATGATGCTTGGAGTGGCAGGCTGTGGCGGTTCTGACGCTCCTGCAGCTTCAACACCTTCAGAAAGTACTCCGGCAGAGTCCAGCGTAGAGACTCCTGTAGCGGATAACAGTGGTTCTGCAAATTCCGGAGAGACCAGACAGATTAATATCGGTACTTGGTGGGTACAGTATTATGATTCTTCCCACACTTCTGTAGAAGATGATCCTTCTTTCGCAGGTGATGATCCGGCGTACATGAAGTTCGACAATGTTAAGAAGATTGAGGATAACTACAATGTACAGTTCTATTGGCAGAACTTAACCTACGCAGGTGTACAGGAGTCCATCAACAACTCCATCCTTGCAGGTTCTCCTGACTGTGATATCTACTTAGTAGATCTTACCTTCGGTATTCCTGCTCAGCTGAATGGACTTGCAACCGATTTAAAGACCGTATTACCGGAAGACCATGACTTATTTACCGATCAGGAGCACGTAACCTATCTTGATCTGGGTGATGGCAAGGCTTGTCTCTTAAAGAGAACCGAAGCACAGGCTTGTGTAGAAGCTACTTATCCTTTAGCATTCAATAAGCAGATGCTGGAAGACAACAACTTAGAGGATCCTAGAGAATTATATGAGAGAGGCGAGTGGACTTGGGATAAGTTCATTGAGTACTGTCAGGTATTAACTCAGGATACCGACGGTGACGGACAGATTGATCAGTATGGATTCTGTGGTTTCAAGAATGATGTATTTGAGCAGTTAATGATGAGTAATGGTGCAAATATTGCAGCCGGTACTACCGAAACTCTTACCTCTGCTGAAACCGGTGAAGCTCTTCAGATGTTCTACGATATGTACAACACCTACAAGGTTTGCTACCCATATGATGAGTCAGATAAAGACTCTGATACCATGAGAATCCAGTACCGTGAAGGTAACATCGGCTTCTGGCCATGTGCAGCTTGGATTGCAGCAGCAGGTCCTGACTACGATCAGAATGGTGACGGAAGCACCATGCTTTCCTTCGATACCGTATATGTTCGTTGGCCGGTAGGTCCTAGCGGTGATGCTGAGACTAACGCTGGTAAGCTTACCGCAGGTGAGTTCTATATCATC